>CAKTAS010000092.1:0-6543 GCA_934529095.1 uncultured Gemmiger sp.
GCGCGCGCCGTACCGCTGCGCCATTTTTTCGGTAAAGGCAAAATCCTTGACGGCGACGGTACCCAGAATGCAGCGGTCCACGCCCAGATCCAAGTACATTTTGATCCGTTCCTCGTCCCGGATGCCGCCACCAACCTCGATTTTCAGCCCGCCCAGCGCCGCAATGGCGGCAATGGTCCGGCGGTTGGCAGTGGTATCATCCTTGGCGCCGTCCAAGTCCACAACGTGCAGATACTTCGCACCTGCGTCCAAAAACAGCTTCGCCTGCGCTACGGGGTCAGCGTTGTAGACCGTCATCTGGTCGTAATCGCCTTGGAACAGCCGCACGGCCTGCCCGCCGCGCAAGTCAATGGCAGGGTAGATGTTCATAGCGTCCTCCTCACAATTCCAGAAAGGCTTTCAGCAGCCGCAGCCCCGTGTCGCCGGATTTTTCGGGGTGGAACTGCGTGCCGTACACCAGCCCCTGCCGCACCGCGCCCGTGACCGGCAGGCTGTACTCGCTGGTGGCCAGCGTGGACGCCGCACAGTTTTTGGCGTAAAAGCTGTGAACGTAGTAGACATACTCGCCGTTTCGGATGTACTTGAACAGCGGGTCGTCCTCGTGTCCCGGTGCGATATCCAGCGCGTTCCAGCCGATGTGCGGCACCTTTAAGGCGGGGTCCTGCAGGTCATCGGCAAGCGGCGCCACCTCGCCGGGAATCAGCCCCAGCCCGGCGTGTTCGCCGTACTCATAGCTTTTTTCAAACAAAAGCTGCATACCCAAACAGATGCCCAGCAGCGGCTTTTTCTGCGATTCTTCGCGCAAAACCGGCACAAGCCCGGTGGCGTTCAGCTTGGCGGCGGCATCGGCAAACGCGCCCACGCCGGGCAGCAGAATGTGATCCGCAGCGCGCAGTTCCTCCGCCTTGCCGGTCACACAGACCTGCGCCCCCAGGCTTTTTACGCCGGATACCAGACTGAACAGGTTGCCCACGCCGTAATCCACAATGGCAATCATACTTTCTTCCCCCTAAAAATCACATCATTGCGCCAGAATTTCGTCCAGTGCTGCAAAGAACCGCGCCATCTCGGCATCGGTGCCGATGGTGATGCGCAGGTAATTTTCAATGCGCGGCGCATCAAAACGGCGGATCAGCACGCCGCGCTGCCGCAGCTGCTCAAAAATTTCCCGGCAGGGCATACGGTCGGTGGTGGCAAACAGGAAATTGGTGTGGGACTCCGTCATCGTAAACCCACGGCTGCGCAGCTTTTCGGCGGTCTGCTGCCGGGTTTTCAGCAGCGCCGCGCGGGTTTGGGCAAAATACGCCTCGTCCCGGATGGCAGCCGCCCCCGCCGCCTGCGTCAGCGAATTTACGTTGTAGGGGCTGTAGCTGAACTTGACGCGGTTCATATCCGCAATCAGCTCCGGGCGGGCGATGCAGTAGCCCAGCCGCGCCCCCGCGAGATTGTGCGTTTTGGAAAAGGTATGCGTGATCACAAGGTTATCGTAGCGCTCCAGCAGCGGCAGGCAGCTTGCGCCCGCCGGGGCAAACTCTATGTAGGTTTCGTCCACCACCACGATGTTGTCGGGGTTTGCCTGCAGAATTTTCTCAATTTCCGGCACCGGCAGCAGCAGCCCCGTGGGTGCGTTGGGGTTGGCAATCACCACCGTTTCCCGCAGCCCGCAGTAGGGGGCAGTGTCCAGGGTGAAATCCTGCCGCAGCGGGATAACGTGCTGCGGAATATGCAGTAAATCACACAGCACCGCATAAAAGCTGTAGGTCACATCGGCAAATGCCAGCGGGGTATTGGCGTCGCAGAAGGCGCGCAGTGCCAGCAGCAGGTTTTCGTCGCTGCCGTTGCCGCACAGGATGTTTTCCGGCTGAACGCCCCAGTGCGCCGCAATGGCAGCGTTCAGGTCGGCGTTGGTCAAGTCGGAATACAGCCGCAGCCCCGGCACCGCCTGTGCCACCGCCTGCGCCACCGCCGGGGAGGGGGGATAGGGGTTTTCGTTGGCATTGAGCTTGACAAGGTTTTGCAGCTTCAGCTGCTCGCCGGGTACATACGGCTCCAGCGCCGACAGCGTCTTGGTAAAATAGCGGCTCATGGATCGTCCTCCTCCGTTCGCGCTTTCACTCCTCAAACCGGATGGTCACGCTCTTGGCGTGGGCGTGCAGCCCCTCATGCTCGGCAAAGTCGGCAATGCGGCTCTGCACCTCGCCCAGCGCCTCGCGGGTGTAGTAGATAAAGCTGGACTTCTTCACAAAATCGTCCACGCCCAAGGGGCTGCTGAACCGCGCCGTGCCGCTGGTGGGCAGGGTGTGGTTGGGACCGGCAAAATAATCACCCAGCGCCTCGGGTACGTTTTTGCCCAAAAAGATGCTGCCCGCGTTCTGAATTTTATTCAGCACCGCAAAGGGGTCGTCCACGCAAATTTCCAGATGCTCCGGTGCGATGATATTCACCGCTTCGATCGCCTTGTTCATATCATCGGTCACAATGATCTTGCCGTTGGTGTCCACGCTCTCGCGGGCAATTGCGGCGCGGGGCAACTGGGGGATCTGCACCTCCAACTCTGCCTGCACCGCCTTGGCAAGGTCGGCGCTGTCAGTCACCAGCACGGGGCTTGCCAGCTTGTCGTGCTCAGCCTGGCTCAGCATATCGGCAGCCACCCACGCGGGGTTGCAGCTGCCGTCCGCCAGCACCAGAATTTCCGACGGCCCTGCGATCATATCAATGCCCACCTTGCCAAACACCTTGCGCTTGGCGGTGGCAACATAAATGTTGCCGGGACCCACAATTTTATCCACGGCAGGCACGCTCTCGGTTCCGTAGGCAAGGGCGGCAACCGCCTGTGCGCCGCCGCTTTTAAAGATGCAGTCAATGCCCGCAATGACCGCCGCCGCCAGAATGTTGGGGTTCACCTTGCCGTCCCGCCCGGCGGGGGTCATCATCACGATTTGCTGCACCCCGGCAACCTTCGCGGGGATAACATCCATCAAAACGGTGGACGGGTACGCCGCCGTGCCGCCCGGCACATACACGCCCGCACGCTGGATGGGGGTGTATTTCTGCCCCAGCACAATGCCGGGACGGTCGGTCATAACAAAATTTTTGTGCAGCTGCTGCTCGTGGAAGTGCCGGATATTCTCCGCTGCCATTTTTAAGGTGGTGATAAACTCCGGGTCGTCCTTTTCCAGCAGGGCAAAGGCGTCCGCGATCTCCTGTGCGCTGACCTGCACGCTGTCCAGCTGCGCGTGGTCAAATTTTGCGGCATAGTCGATCAGCGCCGCATCGCCGCGCGCGCGGACATCGGCAATAATGGCATCCACGGCGGCTTCCACGTTGGCTTCGGCGCGGATATCGCGGTTCAGAATATCCTCGGGGCGTACTTCATCAAAATCATACAGGCGAATCATTGGGCAAGCGCCTCCTTCAGTTTATTTAAAAGTTCGGTAATACGCTGATATTTAAACTTATAGCTTGCCTTGTTGGCAATAAACCGGGCGGAAATGGGCATAAATTCCTCCAGCACGGTCAGGTCGTTTTCCTTTAAGGTCGTGCCGGTTTCCACAATATCCACGATCACGTCCGACAAACCCAAAATCGGCGCCAGCTCAATCGAGCCGTTCAGCTTGATAATGTCGATATCCCGCCCCCGGCGCTCGTAGTGGTCGCGGGCGATGTTCACAAACTTGGTCGCCACCCGCAGCGCGCGGCTCTCGTCGTCGGCAAACTGTGCCGGGGCAGCCACACACATACGGCATTTCCCCAGCCCGGTATCCAGCAGCTCGTACACATCGGCGGCGGATTCCGTCAGGATATCCTTGCCCACAAAGCCGATGTCCGCCGCGCCGTGTTCCACATAGATGGCTACATCGCTGGGCTTGACCAAAAAGTACCGCACGCCCGCGTCGGGATTTTCCACCACCAGCTTGCGGGTATCGTTGTAATCCTCGTTGGCGCTGTAGCCCGCGTTTGCCAGCAAATTGTACATCGTATCGCCCAAACGTCCGGGCAGGGCAATGTTCAGCCAGATCTTCTGCGGCTGCTTTTGCTGCACGGGGGGCAGGGGAGCCGCCAGACGCTCCAGCTCGTCCAGATACATGGCAAAGCCGATGGCATGGGCGGTGGGGGTAAAGCGCTGCATCAGGTAGTCGTAGCGCCCGCCTTTCAGCACCGCGCAGGGGATGCCCGCCGCATAGCCGGTGAACACCAGCCCGTTGTAGTAGTCCATCTCGTCCGCCATACTCAGGTCCAGCCGCAGCTCACAGCCCTGCGCCGGCAGGGTGTCCAGCAGTTGCCGCAGCTCGGTCATGGCGCTGCGCTGGGCTTCGCACAGGCAGCACGCTTCCGCCTTCGGCAGCACCTCGGCGGGGGTACCGTGCAGCGCCAAAAGCCCGCACAGGCTGTCCGCCGCTGTGGGGGTCAGCCCGGCTTTTTCGGCAGCGCGGCGCAGCTCATGCCCGTTTTTGCCCCGCAGGTATTCCAGCAGCTGTCCCCGCGCCGTCGGCTCGATCGCCAGCGCGTCCAAAAGCCCGGTCACAAAGCCCATGTGGCTGATTTCCAGCACGGCGGCAACGCCCAGCGCCGCCAGACTCTGCCATGCCAGCCCAACCACCTCGCTCTGGGCGGCGGCATCCACCGCGCCGATGCACTCCAGCCCCATCTGCCGTATGGTCTGGAAGGTGTGGCTCTCGCGGCTGGGGCGGCAGACTTCTTCATTGTAATAAAAGCGCTTGCATTCCCCGGGGGCGGGCTGGGCGGTCTTGGCAATACTTAACGTAACATCGGGTTTTATGGCACGCAGCTTGCCGTCCAGATCGGTAAAGGTCACCACTTGGGTGTCCGGCAAAAAACGGTTGTACTCCTGATACAGGGCGTACTCCTCAAAGCGGGAGCAGCGGTACTTGCGGTAACCGCGCTGCTCATACAAAGCGCGCAGCGTAAAGGTCGCGCGCTCGGCGGGGGTAAAATTTTGCAGATCCATAGCCATATCCTGCCTCTCCTATCCTCTATCTTTCTATTATACTTTAGCGCAGTAAAGTTGTAAAGTGCTAATTCAAGAAAAAAGGGCGCACCCTTGCCCAATCGCAAAGATGCGCCTGTTTCGCGTAGTATCAGCCCTTGCAGCCCTGTTCTTCCCAGTCACCGAAATCGGCGGGGTCGGCAATCTTGGTTGCGTCCAGCTTGCCGTCCTCGGTCTTGGGAACCTCCACCGCGCCCAGCTCTACCGGGTTGACGTTGGGGGTGTCGTCCGCCTTGGCGGGGGCAGGCTGCACGTCGGCAGCGGTGTCCTCAGTTTCGGCGCGCGCATTTGCAGGGTCTGCGGAGGCGGGGGATTCCGCCGCGGCAGACGCATCCTGAGCGGGCTCGGCGGAATCGGCTTCGACCTCATCCTCCGGGCCCACAATATGCTCGTACTCCTCGGTATGCTCGTCACGGTTCAAAAGATAGGCAGCCGCGCCCACGGCGGCAGCGCCCACAGCCAAGCCAACCAGCTTTTTCAGCAAAGACATTGTCAAAACCTCTCTTCCGCTCTATCCCGGCAGCTGCGCAGTGTAGGCAGCGCCGTTTCATATTTTTGGGTTAGTATACCACAGTACGCACAAAATTACAAGCAATGTCAATAAAAATTCACAATTGCGTTTTTTCCCCGCCGCAGTATAATAAATATATAAAAGGAGGGGATCTATTGTCCACAGGGTTTTCACTTTCCGGCAGCGGGCTGAAATGGTTTGCCATGCTCACCATGCTGCTGGACCATATCGGTGCCGTCCTGCTGGAGCCGCACCTTGCCGACCCGGCGGCAGCGGCTGTGTATCTGGTGCTGCGGTGTATCGGGCGGATGTCCTTTCCGATCTACTGCTTTCTTCTCACCGAGGGCGTGCGCCACACCGGTCACCCGCGCCGCTACGCGCTGCGGCTGCTGGGCTTTGCGCTGCTTTCCGAGCCTGCGTTCAACTATGCCACACTGGGGCGCTGGCGGGATGTCGGGCACGCCAACAATGTCCTGTTTACGCTGCTGCTGGGCTTTTTGGCGCTGCAAATTCTGCGCGCTTTGCAAGCCCGCTTTGGGCAAACCGCCCCCGCTGCGCTGGTGCCGGGCGGCGCTGCCGCTGCCGCCTTGGCATTTTTAGCGGAGTATTTGGGTACCGATTACGGCGCTGTCGGCGTGGTGACTGTGGTTTTATTCTACGTTTTACCGCCGCTTTTTGCCAAGCGCCGTATTGGCTTTGCCGCCGCGCTGCTGCCCCTGTGCCTGACCAATTCCTTGGAAATTTTCGCCCTGCCCGATGTTTTTCTGCTGGATGCCTACACCGGGCAGCGCGGGCGGCAGAACGCACTTTTCTTTTATGCGTTTTACCCCGCGCACCTGCTCCTGCTGGGGCTGCTGGCACACGGGTGGCAGTTCGTATAAACTTCGTAAATTGATAATTGTATAAATCAAAAACCCGCATATCTTACGCAGATACGCGGGTTTTTGTTGGCGGAGTAAGAGAGATTTGAACTCTCGCGGCGGTTTCCCACCCTACGCCCTTAGCAGGGGCGCCTCTTCGACCT
>CAKTAS010000093.1:0-5973 GCA_934529095.1 uncultured Gemmiger sp.
TCCTTTCCAAATCAGTATACAGGGGTGGGGGTGTCGAAACGGCGCGAGGCGGGGCGAGGCTGGAAAATTTTGGTAATTACAGCTTGCCCGTGGAGCCGAACCCGCCCGCGCCGCGCTGGGAGTCGGACAGTTCGCCGGCGGGGGCAAAGTTTGCCTGCCACACGGGGGCGATGCACAGCTGGGCGACGCGCTCACCGGGCTGGATGGTGTAGCTTTCGGTGGAAAGATTGACCATAGGTACGCGCAATTCGCCGCGGTAGTCGCTGTCGATCACGCCGACACCGTTGGCCATACAGACGCCGTGCTTGATGGACAGACCGCTGCGGGCATACACCAGCGCAACGCAGCCGGCATCGGGCAGTTCAATGGCAAGACCGGTGGGGATCAGGGCGCGCTGCATCGGGGCAAGGGTGAGCGGCGCGTCCAGCAAAGCGCACAGATCCGCCGCCGCCGCGCCGGGCGTGGCGTAAGCGGGGACCTGAGCGCGGGGGTTGAGTTTTTTGTATTTTACGGTAGGGGACATGGGGGACCTCCGATTTAAGATAATAGATAAAAGATAATAGATAAAAAATATGGTGGAGCGCCGCGCAGCGGCGCTGAAAAAATATTTCGTGCTGTAATGTAGGACGTGCCTTATTACGATATATCGTGCTATCGGCTAGGCTGCACGGAACGGTCGAGATCGTTCCCTACAAACCAGCCGATAGTTCGCAATCATCCTGTTGGGTTTATCGATAGTTTAAGCGGCGCTAAAATTTGTTTTTTGCCGCTGCGCGGCAAAAAACACCACCTTATTTATTATCTTTTATCTTTTCATTTTTATCTAACTAAATTTTTTTCAAAAAATTTAGTTATTGGTATAGTATAACCCTCTGGTGAACTCCGCGTCAAAGGGTTGGCGGGCAAAAAGGGCTGCCAATATCTGGGCGGTGCGGGCGGGGGACTCGGTGGTGAAGGCGGCGACCGCGTAATCCACCGGCATTTCGGTCAGGCGTTCGCCCATATAAAGAGGTACGGGGTTGAACACTGTGCGCAGTCCCGCACCGCCGGGCGCGGAGCAGGTCACCGTGAAATCCCGCCCCTTGCGGTCGCGCAGCGTGCCGGTGCCGGTGCATTCCGCGCAGGTATGCACGTTGCGCAGCGGGCAGGCGCGGGTCAGCATCAGCGGCAGATGGGCGTAGCAAAGCGCCGCCGTCGGCACGCCGGGGGCAACCTCCTGCATGGCGGAAAGCGCGGTTTCGGGCTGCAGAAGCATCCCCTGCAAGCCCAGCGCCGCATAGCGGGCAGCGCTCATCGGGTTGGTGACATTCAAACCTAAACCGCCGTACTTACGCCAATTTTTTGTGTAGCGCAGCTGGGCGGGGTTGTTGATGACCAGCCCGCCGAACTCGTCAGGATTCAGCGCTGCCACGGCGGCAGCGGTCTTTGCCTCGGCAGCGCCAAAGGTGATGCGCGGCAGCTCCAGCAGCGTCTTTTTACGCCACGCGGCAGGCACGGCGGCGGCTTCGCTCAAGGGGAACACCAGCAGCTGCAGCGGCTCGGCGTATTCGGCGGGGCATTGGGCGACTGTGGCAAACCGCGCCATCAGCGCGGGCAGGACCCCGGCGGGGTGGGCGGCAAAATCGGGCAGGGTGTAGGGCTGCACGGCGTGGGGCGCGGCGGCGCTGCGCTTTTGCAGCAGCTTGTCCAGCGCATCGCGGCGCAGCTCGTTCCACGCAGAGCCGGGCAAAAAGCCGGGGTCGTCGGTTTTGACGGCAAGCTCCGCCATCACAAACGGGGTGCCGCCGGTCTTGGCAAGGGCGCGTTCGATGCCCGGCAGCGGGTCCTTTTGGGCGGGCTGCGGCTCGTCGGCGCTGTACAAAATGACCTTGTTGCCGTCCTCATCGGCGGCGGTCAGCTTGATGCCCCCGTCCTCGACACCGCCCTCCAGCGTGTAATGCACCGGCACGCGGGGCAGCTCGCGGCGGAACAGCTCGCGTGCCTTGGGCGCGGCTGCCTTGGTGGCGGCGGCGTCCGCTTCGGTGCGCACACCGAACATCGCGCCGTCGTTGCGACCCCGCAGGTAGCCGTCGGTAAAGCCGGAACGGGAAAAAATATCCCGCACCAGCTGCTCGTCATAGGGCTGACCCTCGCGCGCGCAGCGGCACGCCGTCACGGCAGCGGCGGCGTATTCCGGCGTGCGCAGACGCCCCTCGATCTTCACACTGGCAACGCCGGCGTCCATCAAGTCCCGCAGGTAGGGGATCAAGTCCATATCCTTCAGGCTCAAATGGCACGCCTTGCCCGGCTTGCCGGGGCGCAGCGCGGGCGAAGCATCAAACGGCAGGCGGCAGGGTCCGGCGCAGGCACCGCGGTTGCCGCTGCGCCCGCCCAAAAAGGCGCTCATCATACATTGCCCGCTCACGCTCATACACAGCGCGCCGTGGATGAACACCTCCACCTCAATGGGGCTGGCGGCGCAGACCTCGCGGATCTCCTGCAGGGACAATTCGCGTGCCAGAATGACCCGGTCATAGCCAAGCTCTGCCAGCTCCTTGGCGCCCTCGGGCGTGTGGATGCTCATCTGGGTGGAGCCGTGCAGATGCAGCGTGGGGGCGATGCTTTTGATCAGCTGCGCGGTGGCAAGGTCGTCGGAAATCACGGCGTCGGCGCCCGCTTCCGCCACGGCGCGCACGGCATCCGCCAGCCCGGGCAGCTCTCTGCCGTAGACCAGCGTGTTTAAGGTGACGTGGACCTTTACGCCCCGCGCATGGCAGAACTGCACCGCCTCGCGCAGCTCGTCGGGGGTAAAGTTGCCCGCAGTGCGGCGGGCGTTAAAGCCGGTAAGCCCCAGATAAACAGCATCAGCGCCGCTGAAAACAGCAGCGCTGAGCATCTCACGGTTTCCTGCCGGGGCTAAGATCTCCAGCGCGCGGCTCACAGCTCGTCCGGCTCGGGCTTGGCGTCAAGCTCGGCGTTGGGGTAGTTCATGCGGCGTTTCAGCTCGTCGATGCGGCGCAGCAGGCTGGCGTTTTCACGGCGCAGTTCCTCGGCTGCCATCTTGGAGGTGGCGGCATCCTCCAGATAATTTTTGATCTGGCGGCGCATATTGTCGGCGCTGCCGCTTGCCTTTTCCAGCTCGTCGCGGTAGGAAAGCGCGGTCATCACGGCGGCGGTGGTAATGCTGACCGTCTTGGAGGACGACATCAGCTCGTTCATATCCAAATTCAGGCGGTCCGCCAGATTCTGCATATATTCAGCGCTCTCGGTAGTGTTGACAACATAACTGGAACCGCAAATTTCCAGCCGCACCTTGGAAGTGGTCATGCCCATGATAAGATTGAACTCCTCTCAAAAATGTGTATAATGTTTGCCGACACGCGGCGGGGCAATCTTATAGATTAAGATTATTGTAATACAAAGTCGCTGCAAAAGAAAGACCTTTTTTATGAAAATTAAGGAATTTCTTTAAGAAACAGGCAAATTTTGCTTGCGCAAACGGCAAGGATTGGCTATAATTGGTACTGTGGCGTAAACCACACTGGTATTGCAACCAATCAGGGAGGAGAAACGATTTTGAAATACACGAAGCGCGAGTTTGAAAAGCTGCTCAAAGATAAACTGATGAGCGAATGCAACGTCACGCTGGACACGGCTTCCGCCGACCAGATCTACCGTTGCCTGGCAGGCGTTACCCGCCAGATCATGTCCGACAAACAGAAACGTTTCCAGTCTAAAACGCTGGGCGAGGGCAAAAAGCAGGTCTACTATCTCTGCATGGAGTTCCTGATGGGGCGCAGCCTGCGCACCAGCTTGTTCAACCTCGGCCTGAACGAAGTGGCCGAGAGCGTCCTGGCCGACGCCGATATTAAGATCGATACCATCTATGACTGTGAGCCGGACGCAGGTCTGGGCAACGGCGGTCTGGGCCGTCTGGCTGCCTGCTATCTGGACGGTATGGCGACCGACTGCATCCCCGGCACCGGCTATTCCATCCTGTACGAGTACGGTATCTTCAAGCAGAAGATCGTGGACGGCTGGCAGCAGGAGACTGCCGACAACTGGCTGCCCGGCGGCCAGGTGTGGATCAAGAGCCACCCCGACCAGGCGCAGGAAATTCGCTTTGACGGCCAGGCCATCGAGACCTGGGAGGGCGGCTTCCACCACGTCAAGTACGAAAACTACAACTCCGTCATTGCCGTTCCCAACGATATGTACGTTGCCGGTTACGGCAGCGAGGGTGTCAGCAAGCTGCGCCTGTGGCAGGCCAAAGCGCCCAGCTTTGATATGAGCAGCTTCAACGCCGGCAACTACAACACTGCCATCAGCCAGTCTGCCTCTGCCGAGCTGATCTCCAAGATCCTGTACCCCAACGACAACCACACCGAGGGCAAGATCCTGCGTCTGCGCCAGCAGTATTTCTTCTCGGCTGCGTCCATTGCCGACATTCTGCAGAACCACCTGAACCAGTACGGCACGCTGGATAACCTGCCCGACAAGGTCGCTATCCAGCTCAACGATACCCATCCGACCGTCGCCATCCCCGAAATGATGCGCATCCTGCTGGATGAGTGCAGCTATGAGTGGGACGCCGCCTTCGACATCTGCCGCCGTGTGTTTGCCTACACCAACCACACCGTTATGAGCGAGGCGCTGGAGAAGTGGAACGCCGATATCTTCCGCTCCACCCTGCCCCGTATCTGGCAGATCGTCTGCGAGATGGACCGCCGCTGCCGCGCCGACTTGGCAAAGGCATTCCCCGGCGATCAGGGCAAGATCGACTATATGGCGATCGTCGGCGACAACCAGGTGCGCACCGCCAACATCTGCGCCTATGTCTGCCACGCCATCAACGGCGTTTCCAAGCTGCACAGCGAGATCATCAAGGACAGCGTGTTCCACGATTATTTCCTGTACAAGCCCAAGGCATTCACCAACGTCACCAACGGCATCGCCTACCGCCGCTGGCTGCTGGCGTCCAACCCCGGTCTGACCGACCTGCTGGAGGAAACCATCGGCGAGGGCTTTAAGACCGACGCCTCCGAGCTGAAAAAGCTGGAAAAATTTGTGGACGACAAGACCGTGCAGGAAAAGGCTGCCAAGGTCAAGCGCGCCAACAAGGTGATTTTTGCCAACTACCTGCAGAAAGCCACCGGTCAGGTCATCGACCCCGATTCCATCTTTGACTGCCAGGTCAAGCGTATGCACGAGTACAAGCGCCAGCACCTGAACGCGCTGAACATCGCTGCCGAGTACCTGTACCTGAAAAACAACCCCAACGCCGAGTTCACCCCCAAGACCTATATCTTCGGCGCCAAGGCTGCCCCCGGCTACTATATGGCCAAGCAGATGATCCGTATGATCTGCAAGCTGGGCAAGATGATCGACGAGGATCCCGCCGTGCGCGGCAAGCTGCGCGTGGTCTATCTGGAGGATTACTGCGTCACCCTGTCCGAGCGCCTGATGCCCGCCAGCGAAGTGTCCGAGCAGATCTCTCTTGCCGGCACCGAGGCTTCCGGCACCGGCAATATGAAGTTTATGCTCAACGGTGCCATTACGCTGGGTACGCTGGACGGTGCCAACGTGGAAATCGCCGACGCCGCCGGTCACGAGAACGAGATCATCTTCGGTATGCTGACCCCCGAGGTCAACGCGCTGAAGGGAATGGGCTACCATCCCAACGCCTTCATTCAGGGCGACAACACCGCCATGGCGGTGCTGGACCTGCTGGAGAGGGGCTGGAACGGCGAGAACTTTACCGAAATTACCAGCAACCTGCGCAACTCCGACCCGTACATGGTTATGGCGGACTTCAAGGATTACCGCCGCGCCCAGCACGATTTGCAGGAGCTGTACCGCAACAAGCAGAAGTGGAACCATATGAGCCTGATGAATATCGCCAACGCCGGTATCTTCAGCGCCGACCGTTCCATTATGGATTACTCGCGCGACATCTGGGGTGCCACGCCGGTGAAATAAGCCAAAATTGCTGCT
>CAKTAS010000094.1:0-5947 GCA_934529095.1 uncultured Gemmiger sp.
CCAGCTTGTAGAAAAAGCCCTTTTACGGGTAGAAATGTAGGGATGGGTCTTGACCCATCCGCACCGCTGGCTGCGCGTAGCGCATAAAATTGCGCCGAACGGCGCGTGGTTTCACGGTATATCGTACCATTGGATAAGCTGCACGGAACGGTCAAGACCGTTCCCTACAAACCTACCGAGCGTTCGCAATTGACCCAATAAGTTTTTCAACAGTCTGAAATGTGTCCGCACAGGCGGACACATTTTTTGTTGGCGGGCAAATTTTACACCCTACCCCGCCTTTGCGTTTGACGGCAGGCGGGTTTCTGTGGTATACTGTGGTATACGATTGTAATCAAGTTGTCACTTTTTTAGGGGACGTAAACGATGAAGAAACGATTCGTGGCGGGTATGCTGTCCTTTTTGTTGGCAGTCTGCCTGCTTTGTCCGTTTGCGGCGCTTGCCGATGAAACGCAGGAAACCCTGACCGAGCAGAAAAAGCAGGCGCAGCAGGAATACGAGGATGCCAAAAAGCAGCTGGCTGCCCTGCAAAGCCAGACCAGCGCCACCAAGGGGCAGATCGGGCAGCTGGAGGGGCAGATCGCAGAGATCACCGCGCAGATCGAAGCTGTGACCGCCGCCAAGCAGGAGGCGCAGCAGCTGGTCGCCGAGCGCCGCAACGCCGAGGCTGCCGCCGTGGAAGCGCTGAATCAAAAGCAAGCCGAGTACGACGCCAGCCTTGCCCAGTGCAAGACCCAGATGGGGGCTATGCAGATGCTGGACAGCGGCGGCGCGCTGGCGTACATAGCGCAGGCGAAGAGTCTGTACGAGGTTTTGACCTTTTCCGAAACGCTGCGCCAGATGAGCGCCCGGAACAGCGCCACGCTGACCCTCCTGAATGACGAAGCCGACGCGCTGGAGCTGGCGCGTCAGGCTGCCGAGGCTGCCACCGCCGAGGCGGAAGCCGCCGAAGCCGCGCTGGCAGAGCAGGAAGCGCAGCTGAACGATTCGGAATCCCAGCTGGAAAGTGCGCTGCAGCAGGCAAACTCTGCCCTGTCGGCGCAGCAAGCCGCGCAGGAGGCGCAAAACCTTGTGACCAAGGCAGCCCAAGCCGCCTACTACAAAGCCATTGCCGAGTTGGACGCCTACAACCGCGCCCAGGGCGACAAATACGGCGCCAACCTGCATTTTACCAGCTTGGATTTCGGCAACCCGCTGCCCGGGCATTACACCATCACCAACACCTTTTCCAGCCCCGATCCGTGGGGCAAGCCGCACAACGGCACCGACTTTGCCGCCGGCAACGGCACGCCCATCTACGCCGCCGCAGACGGCATCGTCAGCGTGGCGCGCTCGCATTCCAGCTACGGCAACTACGTTATGGTCACCCACGGACGCGCCGACGACGGCAACCTGTACGAAACCCTCTACGCACATATGAGCAGCTATGTCGTTTCCGCCGGGACCCCCGTTGCCAAGGGCGACCTGCTGGGCTATGTGGGCAACACCGGCAGCGTATGGGGCGCCTACGGCGGCTACCACCTGCATCTGGAGATCCGCATCAACAACGTCCGCGCCAACTCGCTGAACTACATTCCGCATTGAGGCTTTTTCTATGACTTCCACTGCCATCCGGAACCCCCGCGCTGTCCGCCGTTTTACCCTTGGGCAGTTTTTATATGATGTCGGCTTTTGGGTCGAATACACGCTGGTGCGCATCCGGCGCAGCGCCGCCTCGGCGGCGGGCTATGCCGCCGAATCGCTGGAAAACCTGCTGCTGCTCGTGCTGCGCCCGCTGGTGCAGGGGCTGCTGGGGCTGCGGCAAGCCCTTGCCCACCCGCTGCAGCTGCTGAAGCTGGCGGTGCTGACCGCGCTGTGTGCGCTGCTTGTTGTGTTTGTGCGCACCGGGCTGACGCTGCCCTTTGTTTTGCGGGTCAGCGTTGCCGGGCAGGAGGTCGGTCTGGTCGCCAGCGAGCAGGAATTTGACGCCGCCCACAGCGATGTGCTGGCGCGCGTGCAGGCGGCACAGGCGCTTTTGCAGGCGGCAGGGCAGCCCACGCCCGACTGGGACATGGAACCCAGCTACACGCTGACCATTGCGCCGCCGGGCAGCACCGTGATGAACGAGCGCCAGATCACCAACGCCATTCTGACCGCCAGCGGCGGCGAGATCACCCAAGCTACCGCCGTGTATCTGGACGATACGCTGCTGTACGTCACCACCGAGGGCAACCACCTGCGCAGCTTTTTGGACAATGTCAAGGCAGCGTGGCGCACCCCCGCCGGCGGCACCGTGGGCTTTGTACACGACCTGCAGCTGGTGGACGGCATCTACCTGACCGCCTCGGTTTCCGGCTACAAGGACGTGCTGGCGGGGCTGCTGGCATCGGCGGACACCCTGCAGACCAAGGTCGTGACCCACGACACCTACACCCAGCCCATCGACTACGAAACCCAGACCGTGCCCGACGACAGCCTGCCCTTTGGGCAGATGGTCGTGGTGCAGGAGGGGCAGCCCGGCAGCCGCTATGTGACCTACGAAACCACGACCGTCAACGGCGAGGTGACCGATATGCAGATCATCGGCATTTCCACCGTAAACGCCGCCGTGCCGCAGATCGTCCACGAGGGTACCCGGCTGGAAAACGGTATGATCGGCAAGCTGGGCACCGGCACCTTTATCTGGCCCGTACCCAACTACCGCCATATCAGCCGCTGGGCCGACCTGAACCGCGGCAGCCGCGGCTACCACCAAGGCGTGGACATTGCCGCGCCCTCCGGCACGCCGATCTATGCTTCCGACGCCGGCACCGTCATCACCGCCGAGTACCACCACCACCCCCAGAGCTGGGGCAACTATGTGGTCATCGACCACGGCAACGGCTACAAGACGCTGTACGCGCATATGACCAACTATGTCGTGCAGATGGGCGATACCGTCGAGCAGGGGCAGTTGATCGGCTATGTGGGCAGCACGGGGTATTCTTTCGGCAGCCACTGCCACTTTGAGATGTACCGCGACGGCACGCTGTTCAGCGCGAAGGAGGTTTTCCCCGATATGCCGACGTGGAATCCCAATTTTACAAAATAACAGTGTTTTTGATTGCACAGGCGGCTGCCCCAAGGGCAGCCGTTTTTGGTTTGTCGATAATCTTAATTGACAATTGCGAACTTTCGGTAGGTTTGCATTTCCCCCAATCATTACTTACCCCCGCTTATTTGTAGGGAGGGGTCTTGACCCCTCCTTGCTGCTTTGCGGTTATTGCCAATTCCCCGGCGGGGTGGGGTTACCCCGCCCTACGGGGCAATAAAAAATCTTCGCGCGGTAGGGGCGGGGCATTGCCCCGCCCGCGATATAACGGCAATAGCAATATTGTGGGTCGATTTGTAGGGGCGGCATATATGCCGCCCGTTGCAGCCGCCCGGATATTACGAACTATCGGGCAAAGCCGAAAGTTTGCAATATTCCCATTAGGTTTATCAAAAAATCCCTCTCTCCCCTTGACAAGCAGTTTCCCTTATGCTATAGTATCTTTGTTAGTTGTGACTAACCCGATTCAACTTCCTCCGTTTTCCATAGGCCGCCCTGCACGAGTGCCTCCTGTGCCGGGCGGTTTTATGGAATCATTGGTTAGCATATACTAACCTACGGTGCAATTTCCTTTGCCCGCCAACATACCAAACCATCTACCAAAGGAGTTTCTTATGAAAAAAATCGCTGTTATTTATTGGAGCGGCACCGGCAACACCGAGGCCATGGCAGACTTGGTTGCCGCCGCTGCCGCCGACGCCGGGGCAAGCGTGGATAAGTTCACCGCCGCCGAGTTTCAGGTTTCTTCTGCCGCCGATTACACCGGCTTTGCGCTGGGTTGCCCCGCCATGGGTGCCGAGCAGCTGGAAGAAACCGAGTTTGAGCCGATGTATCAGGAACTGCGCAGCGCCCTGAGCGGCAAGCCCGTGGGGCTGTTCGGCTCCTACGGCTGGGGCGACGGCGAGTGGATCCGCACTTGGGCAGAGGACGCCGAGAGCGCCGGGGCGCGTCTGGTGGTTGAGCCTGTCATGGCGAACGGCTCCCCCGATGGCGATGCCGAAGCCGCCTGCGCTGCCCTTGGCACCGCACTGGCCAACGCCTGAACCTGCCTATTTATCATCCCTTTATCTCTGATCTGTGATTGTACAGGCGGCTACCCCAAGGGCAGCCGCTTTTTTTGCGCCGCACCCCTTGACAACTGTGTATACTGCGTATATACTGTATATATCGAATGTGTACAGTTCGAGCCTAAGGAGTCATTTTATGGAAATTTATCTGTCCAACGCAGGGCAAGAGCCGATCTACGCGCAGATCACCCGGCAAATCAAGCAGCAAATTTTGTCCGGGCAGCTGCGCGCGGGGGAGCCGCTGCCCAGCATCCGGCTGCTTGCCAAGGATCTGCGCATCAGCGTCATCACGACCAAGCGCGCCTATGAGGAGCTGGAGGCTGACGGGTTCATTGTGACACAGGCGGGGCGCGGCAGCTTTGTGGCTGCCCAAAACCCCGACCTGCTGCGCGAGGAGCATCTAAAAAAAATGGAAAGCTGCCTGCAAAACGCCGTGGACGCGGCGCGGCTGGGCGGTATTTCCTGCGAGGAAGCGTGCGAAACGCTTCGCCTTTTATGGGAGGGTTGAGTTATGCCAGATACTGCTAAGCTGCAGGGCATAGAAAAACACTATACATCGTTCACTTTGGGACCCATTGACTGGGAGCTGCCCGCCGGTATGATCGTGGGGCTGGTGGGTGAGAACGGCGCGGGCAAGACCACGCTGTTGAAAATGCTGTGCGGTGCGCTGCGCCCCGACGCCGGGCAAATCGTCCTGTGGGACACTTCCCCCGCCGACGCAGCCGCGCGGGCGCGCATCGGCGCCGTGTTTGAGGACGCCTTTTTCCCCGACTGCTTCACCGCCAAACAGGTGGGCAAAAGCCTGCGCAGCGTGTTCGGCGCGCGCTGGAGCGACGAAAAATACAACGCCTATCTGCACAATTTTGCCCTTGACGGCGGCAAGCCTATCAAGGAATACAGCCGCGGTATGCGGATGAAGCTGAGCCTTGCGGCAGCGCTGGCGCACGACCCCGAGCTGCTGGTGCTGGACGAGGCGACCTCCGGGCTGGACCCCGTGGTGCGCGGCGAGCTGCTGGATCTGCTGCTGGATTATATTCAGGACGAGCGCCGCACCGTGCTGCTGAGCAGCCACATCACCACCGATCTGGAGCAGATCGCCGACCGCATTGCCTACCTGCACCGCGGCAGGCTGCTTTTCTGCGAGGACAAGGACGAGCTGCTGCAGCAGTACGGTCTGCTGCGCTGCGCCCAAAGTGACTTAGCGCGCCTTCCGGCGGGCTGCGCCGTGTACACAAAGCAGGGGGCTTACGGCTGCGAAACGCTGGTCAAAAACCGCGCCGCCGCACGCGCCGCCCTGCCGGACGCCGTCTGCGACCCTGCCGGAATTGACGATATTATGCGCTTTACCAGCGGGAGGGACGACCAATGAAGGGCTTGCTTTATAAAGATTTTCAGCTTTTGGCCAACAGCTACAAGCGCAGTATCCTGACGGTTCTGCTACTGTACGCAGCTATCATCCTTCTTACACGGCAGCTTTTTGTCGCCTATGCGCTGGTTTTTCTGGCGAGTGTGTACGTTTCGACAACCATCAGCTTTGACGAGCAGGCGCATTGGGACAGCTACGCCCGCACGCTGCCGGTTTCGGCAGGGCAGATCGTGGCAGCCAAGTATCTGCTGAACCTTGTATTTATGCTGGCGGCGGCGGTGTGCGCCCTGCTGCTGTCGGCACTGCTGCCGCTGACCGGCGGCATCGCCGGGGATGCCGCTGCCGTTCCCCTGCCGGAGCAGCTTTCCGGCATTTTGGGCAGCGGCACGGTGTCGCTGCTGGCCAGCAGCCTTACCCTGCCCATCTCCTACAAATTCGGCGGGG
>CAKTAS010000095.1:0-5880 GCA_934529095.1 uncultured Gemmiger sp.
CACAATGGCTGCCGCCCGCCCAAACGCCGCCGCGTTTGATTGAAAGGAGAACATGAGATATGGCTAAGAATACCCAACCTATCGCTAAGCGCTGCCGTGCTCTCGGCATTTCTCCTGCTGTTATGGGTTATGGCAAAAAGACCACCAATCGTAACCCCGGCGGCCAGATGAGAAAGAAGAAGAGCGAGTACGCCACCCAGCTGAACGAGAAGCAGAAGGTCAAGTTCGTGTACGGCATTCTGGAGACCCAGTTCCACACCTACTACGAGAAGGCTTCCCGTATGCCCGGTCAGACCGGTGTCAACCTGCTGGTTCTGGTTGAGCGCCGTCTGGACAACGTCGTGTTCCGTCTGGGCTTTGCCAAGACCCGCCGCGACGCCCGTCAGCTGGTTTCCCACAATCACTTTACTGTCAATGGCAAACGCGTCAACATCCCCTCTTACCAGGTTAAGGTGGGCGATGTGATCGAGGTTATCGAGTCCAGCCGTTCCAGCGTTAAGTTCAGCGGTCTGCTGGGCGAGGACGCTCCCGTTGTGCTGCTGCCTTCCTGGCTGGAGCGCGACAAGAACGCTCTGAAGGGCACCGTTACCAAGCTGCCCGTTCGTGAGGACATTGATGTGCCTATCGCCGAACACCTCATCGTCGAGTTGTACTCCAAGTAATCCTCTTAAGCTATTTCCGTTTTTTCCAACCAAACCGGTGCAGTTTCTTGCATCGGCTTAATAAGGAGGGTTTTTATGATGGAGATCGAACGCCCCAAGATCGAAACGGTCAGCCTTTCTCCGGATGGTCGTTACGGTAAGTTCGTCGTCGAGCCGCTGGAGCGCGGTTTCGGCACGACCTTGGGCAACAGCTTGCGTCGCGTGCTTCTGTCCTCTCTGCCCGGTGTAGCCGTGACCAGCGTCAAGATCGACGGCGTGGTTCATGAGTTTTCCACCATCGAGGGCGTCCGTGAGGACGTTACCGAAATCGTCCTGAACCTGAAGGGCATTGCCGCCAAAATTTACGGCGAAGCCCCCAAGACTGTTCGCGTAGAGGCCGTTGGTCCCTGCGAAGTTACCGCCGGCACCATCAAATCCGGTGATGACTTGGAGATCCTCAACCCCGAGTGGCACATTGCCACCTTGGGCGAGGGCGCAAAGCTGGTAATGGAGCTGACCTTTGATAAGGGTCGCGGCTACGTTCCCGCCGAACGCAACAAGCAGGCGCTGATTGAGAAAAACGATATCAGTACCCTGCCAGTGGACAGCATCTACACCCCCGTGCTGAAGGCAAACTACATTGTTGACCGTACCCGCGTGGGTCAGATCACCGACTATGACAAGCTCATTATGGAGGTCTGGACCGACGGTACCATCAACGCGCAGGAAGCGCTCAGCCTGGCGGCGCGTGTGCTGACCGAGCACCTGAATCTGTTCGTAAACCTCTGCGATGAAACCGGTGAAACCGAGATCATGGTGGACAACGAGGATCAGGGTCGTGAAAAGGCACTGGAAATGACCATTGAGGAGCTGGATCTGAGTGTCCGTTCCTTCAACTGCCTGAAGCGTGCCGGTATCAACACGGTCGGCGACCTCATTAACAAGAGTGAGGACGAGATGATGAAGGTCCGTAACCTCGGACGCAAGAGCCTGGAAGAGGTTATGGCAAAGCTCGACAGCCTTGGCTTCTCTTTGACCAAGGACGACGAAAACTAACCCCCCGCTATACGCGGATTCTATTGATAAGGAGTGAATCGAAATGCCCGGTACCCGTAAACTCGGTCGCGCCACCGACAGCCGCAACGCTATGCTGCGCGCTATGGTGACCTACCTGTTCGAGAACGGCAAAATCGAGACCACCGTTACCCGCGCCAAGGAAGTTCGTTCCATGGCCGAGAAGATGGTCACCTTGGGTAAGCAGGACGATCTGCACGCAAAGCGCCAGGTCTTCTCCTACATCACCAAGGAAGATGTTGCCAAGAAGGTTATTGATGAGATCGGTCCCAAGTACGCCGACCGCACCGGTGGCTACACCCGCATCTACAAGACCGGTCCTCGCCGCGGCGACGCCGCCGAGATGGCCATTATCGAGTTGGTCTGATTAAACAGAACAGTTTGATATAAAAAACACCGCTTGCCGCAAGGCAGGCGGTGTTTTTTGTTGTGCGCGAAATGCCACGCAGCAGCGTTGCAGGGGCGGGGCAAGCCCCGCCCACGGTTTTGCGGTAACGACAATTTTACGGGTGCTCCGTAGGGGCGGCATATATGCCGCCCGTTGCCGCCGCCCGGAAAATGCAGCCTAATGGGCAAACCGCACGGGACGCATCTATGCGTCCCCTACAAACCTAGCGGAAATACCGAACCATCACGGGATCGAGTGGCAACAAAAATGTACCACCCTGTAGGGGCGGTCATTGACCGCCCGCCGCCGCCATCCCGGCTATGCAACCTGACGGGAAAATTGCAAAATAGCGCAAATACACAAAATATATTGACAAACGGCGAAAAATGTGTCTATACTTTATATAAGAGGGGAGGGGAGCCGCCCATGCGGGACTACGAATTTTCGACCGATACACTGCAGGAATACGCCGATCCCGGGTGCGAATACGCCGACCCGGGGTGTGAAATGCAGCCGGCACAGCCGCTGTACCGCCCTGCCGCGCCGGAGGAAACGCGCAAGCGCAGGCTGTACCTAAAAAAGCTGCGTCTGCTGCGCAGCAGTCTGCTGAGTCTGGCGGTGCTGATGCTGCTGTCTGCGGCGGCAATCCCGCAGATACAACTGACGCTGCCCCGGCTGCCCACCGGCACCGACCTTGTGCAGCCGACGCCAGCCCCCACCAAACCGCCAACCCCCACCGCCGCGCCCGCACAGCAGCCGACGGCAGCGCCTACACAGCAGCCGACCCCGGTGCCGACCCCGGCAGAGCCGATGCCGCCGCCCGAGGATGCCGATCTATACATCGAGCCGCCGCAGGTGCAGGGCGCATTTGTGGTGACGGGGCAGTCGGAGGACGGCTACGCCAACCAGCTGTGCGTGCTTTTCCCCGTGGAGATTCGCCCGCAGCAGGACGGCACCACCGAAAACCCGTGGCGCAGCGGCGGCTATGTCTACACGGCGGACTTGGGCGCAGCCGAGCTTCTGCGCGCACCCATTGCTTCCTGGAGCCAGTACACCCAACGGGAAATTCGCCGGGCTGCCGCCGCCGAGCCGGACAACCCCGCCTATGACGAGTGCCGCTTCCTCTACAACCATATGGCGCTGGCGTACCTCTACCCAACCGCCGCGGGCGCGGGCAGCGACATCCCCTCCATTTGCTGCGCGGATATCGGCGCCGTAAAGACCACGGCGGACGGTCAGCCGCCCCAGTCGGAGGACGTTGTCCGCCACGCCTACTATGCGGTCTGCTTCAACCTCAGCGACAAAAAGCTGCAGGAACTGAAGGACGAGGAACTGACCCTCGCCATTGAGTACCCCGACTATGGCAAATACAGCACCGTGACCTATACCTATGTCCTGTCCGAGCTGCCGCAGACCGACTGGCAGACGATGAACCTTTTGATGACGGGCAACGCCCCGGACGCAGACCGCGCCGCCTATGAGCAGGCCATTGCCGAATATCTACCCTGACAAACAGAAAAGAGGTCGTACTTATGAGCAAGGAAATGCAAAGCCCCGCTGCCCCTGAACGGCAGCCGAAAAAGTCCGGCAGCGCCGGGTATGTGATCATTTTGGCGGCGTGCGTTGCGCTGTTTGCCGTGTTTGGGTATTTTCTGCGCGGCAACAAGCTGTCACCGCTGGCAACCGGGCTGGCGGCGGTCTGGTTTTTGTACGCCGCCGTGCAGCTGCTGCTGGAAAAACTGCACAGCCACGCCAGAACGGCGTCGGCGATGCTGTCCAGCGTGGTCAAGTACGGCGCGGTGATCGCCAGCATTTTGTTTTTGCTGAACGCCGCCGGGGTGGACACCTCAACGCTGCTGGCAGCCGCCGGCATTGCCTCCCTGATCATCGGCTTTGCCGCGCAAAGTCTGATCGAGGACGTCATCACCGGCATCTTTATCCTGTTTGAAGGGCAGTACAAGATCGGCGATTTCCTTGTGCTGGGGGATTTCCGCGGGCAGGTCATTGACATCGGCGTGCGCACCACGACCATCGAGGACGCGGGCGGCAACCGCAAGATCGTCAACAACTCCGACATCCGCAACGTGCAGAACCGTTCCCGCAAGGACAGCTACGCCGTCAGCAAGGTGTCGGTAAGCTATGACACCAAGATGTCCCGTCTGCGCGAGGTGTTCGACGCCCACCGGCAGGAAATTTTTGAGCGCAACAGCGATGTCTTTGAGGATCTGCCCAACTTTAACGGCATACAGGAATTTCAGGACAGCGGTATCTTGCTGCACTTCTCGGTCAAGGTGGCAGAGAAGGACATTTTCCGCGCCCAGCGCGTGCTGAACGGCGAGCTGAAGGAGCTGTTCGACGCCAACGGCATTGAAATTCCCTTCCCGCAGGTCGTGGTCCACAAGCAGCAGGCGTGAGCGCAGCGGGCGGAGCGGTGCGCCCTTTGTAGGAATTTACAGTTATTTTCGGCTTACCGCCGCCATAGAATGTGAAAATTGCAGAATCTGCAAAATGCGACAAAAAATATACGATTTTGGGCTGATTTTGCGGCGCTGCTGTGTTACAATAGGGATAATAGCGGCGATATGCGCGCCGCCCGAAAATTGTAACAGATGCAAGTAAGGAGTAACTTCGTATGGCTGAACAGAATCTTGGCCCGCGCGATTTCTTTGCCAAAGAAAACGCAATTGCAGACCTTGGCTTGATTGCTTGCCCCGGCGCAGAGGAACTGTGCAAGATGGTTGACGGACACTTGGTCCGCTGGGCACGCGAAATCGGCATGGACGTGGATACTTTTATCATCCCCTCGGACTGCCCGCGTTTCCAATCCGGCGACGCAAAGGGCTTGGTCAAAGCCTCTACCCGCGGCGATGATATCTACATCTTTGTCGATCCGGGCAATTACAGCGTTACCTACCAGCTGTTCGGCTATGAGAACCACCTCTCCCCGGACGACCACTTCCAGAACCTGATGCGCCTGATCCAGGCGGTTTCCGGCCGCGCCCACCGCATCAGCGTCATTATGCCCAGCCTGTACGGCGGCCGTCAGCATCGCCGCGTCAGCCGCGAAAGCCTGGACTGCGCCTTCTCCCTGCAGCAGCTCAAGGCGGTCGGCGTCAAGAATATCATCACCTTCGATGCCCATGACCCGCGCGTTATGAACGCCGTGCCCACCATGAGCTTCGACAATGTTATGCCCACCTATCAGGTGCTGAAATGCCTGCTGCACCATGTGCCCAACGTCAACTTTGACAAGGATCATTTTATGATCGTTTCCCCCGACGAGGGCGCCATGAACCGCAATATGTACTATTCCAGCGTGCTGGGCTGCAACCTGGGTATGTTCTACAAGCGCCGCGATTACAGCCGCGTTGTCAACGGACGCAACCCCATTGTTGCGCATGAGTATCTGGGCGAGAGCGTCAAGGATAAGGATGTCTTTATCGCGGACGACATCATTGCCTCCGGCGAGTCCATGCTGGACATCGGCTATGAGCTGAAGATGCGCGGCGCACGCAACATCTTTACCTGCTGCACCTTCCCGCTGTTCACCGCCGGTCTGGAGAAGTTCGACAAGGCGTACAACGACGGCATCATCAAGGCGGTTCTGGGTACCAACCTGACCTACCGCAAGCCCGAGCTGCTGCAGCGCGAGTGGTACTACGATGTGGACGTGTCCAAGTACACCGCCTACTTCATCGCTGCCATCAACCACGACAAGAGCGTTTCCAGCATCATCGACCCCATGACCAAGATCCGCACCCTGCTGGATTCCCACGG
>CAKTAS010000096.1:0-5825 GCA_934529095.1 uncultured Gemmiger sp.
AAAGGCGCCGACCGTGTGCGCAAGCGCCCGGCGGTCATCTTTGGCTCGGACGGTGTGGAGGGCTGCGCCCATTCCATTTTTGAAATCGTGTCCAACTCCATTGACGAGGCGCGCGACGGTCACGGCAACCGCATCAATGTCACCCTTTTCCCCGAACACGTCGTCGAGGTCGAGGACTTCGGGCGCGGCATTCCGGTGGATTACAATAAGGTCGAGGAGCGCTGGAACTGGGAGCTGATCTTCTGCGAGCTGTACGCCGGCGGCAAATACGGCGAGGGCAGCGGCAACTATGATTTCAGCCTGGGTCTGAACGGTCTGGGTCTGTGCGCCACCCAGTACGCCAGCGAGTGGATGACCGCCGACGTCTACCGCGACGGCTTCCACTACCATCTGGATTTCAAAAAAGGCGAAAATGTGGGCGGTCTGCAAAAGGAGCCGTTTTCCGGTCGCCGCACCGGCTCGGTCATCCGCTGGAAGCCCGACACCGAGGTCTTTACCGACATCAACGTCCCGGCAGCGCAGTTTCAGGATATGCTGCGCCGGCAGGCTGTCGTAAATGACGGCGTGACGATGGTTTTCAACGATAAATCCGGTCTGGAGCCGCAAAAGTACGAGTATCTGTACGAGCATGGCATCACCGACTACGCCAACGAAATTGTGGGCGACAAGGGGCTTACCCCCGTGCATTTCTGCTCCGGCGCTGCCACAGGTCGTGACCGCGCCGACCAGCCGGATTATCAGGTCAAAATGAACGTGGCGTTTGCCTTTTCCAACACGGTACAGACGCTGGAATACTACCACAACTCCAGCTGGCTGGAGCATGGCGGCAGCCCCGACCGCGCGGTGCGCACCGCCTTTGTGAACCAGATTAACGCATGGCTCAAAGCCAAAAACCTGTACAAGAAAAACGAGAGCGCCATCACCTTCAACGACGTGCAGGACTGCCTTGTGCTGGTGTCCTCCAGCTTTTCCACCCGCACCAGCTACGAGAACCAGACCAAAAAAGCCATCACCAACAAATTTGTGGCACAGGCGATGACCGAGTTCTTAAAGCACCAGATCGAGGTCTATTTTATCGAGCACCCCGACGAGGCGGAAAAAGCCTGCAAGCAGGTGCTTATCAACAAGCAAAGCCGCGAGCACGCAGAAAAAGCGCGTATCACCATCAAAAAGACGATGACCCAGCAGATGGATCTCGCCAACCGGGTACAAAAATTTGTCGATTGCCGCACCAAGGACGCCGCCCGCCGCGAGCTGTATATCGTGGAGGGTGATTCCGCTATGGGCGCGGTCAAGCAGAGCCGCGACTCGGAATTTCAGGCCATTATGCCCATCCGCGGCAAAATTCTGAACTGCTTAAAGGCCGACTATGCCCGCATTTTTAAGTCAGAAATTATCACCGACCTCATCCGCGTGATGGGCTGCGGTGTTGAGCTGGGCGGCAGCCACAACAAGGATCTGGCAAGCTTCAATCTGGACAACCTGCGCTTTAATAAGGTGGTCATCTGTACCGATGCCGACGTGGACGGCTACCAGATCCGCACGCTGGTGCTGACGATGCTCTACCGCCTGACGCCGACCCTGATCAACAAGGGCTATGTCTATATCGCCGAGTCCCCGCTGTATGAGATCAACACCAAGGGCAAGACCTTCTTTGCCTATACCGAGCCGGAAAAGGCAGACATTCTGCGCCGCATCGAGGGCGAAAAATATACGATCCAGCGCTCCAAAGGCTTGGGCGAAAACGACCCCGAGATGATGTGGCTGACCACCATGAGCCCCGACAGCCGCCGCCTGATCAAGGTGCTGCCCACCGATGCCGAGCGCACCTCGCAGGTGTTTGACCTGCTTTTGGGCGACAATTTGCAGGGGCGTAAAGAGCATATTGCCATGCACGGCGCCGAGTATCTGGACGATCTGGACGTAAGCTGAGGTGTTTGTGCCGAAAGGGGCGGCTGTATGAAGTGCGTTTTCTCTGCGTTTCCCAAGGCGCTGCTGTGGCTGTTTATGCTGTACTGGGCGCTTTTGTGCGGCATTGTCTGCCTGGCAAACCCGCCCAAGGCGACCCTTCTGGCACTGGCGGGGCTGCCGGTGCTGGTTTGCGTGGGGCAGGGGCTTACGGCGTGGGAAAAACGAGCGCCCAAGCTGTTTCGGGCTGCGTTTGCGGTGCTGGCGGCGGTATTTTTTGCGGCGGCAGCACTCTACGCGCTGGAGGCAAGGATCCGCCTGCCCTCGGACACCGATATTTTGTATGCCTCGGTCGGGGATTTGCTGCGCGACGGCGTGCTGAACGAGGCAAACCCCAATATGGAGCTTTACTACCCCGGTATGGGGCTGGTGACCAACGCAGATTATTTTTGTATGTACTACAACAATATAGCGGCGCTGCTTATGCTGTTTGCCGCGTATCGGCTGATGCCGGGCTATATCCCCGGCACGGCACAGGGGCAGACCCCGGCGCTGCTGCTGGCAGTGCTGTGTATGGCGGTCACGGTTTTGCTGCTGTGCGCTGCGGTGTATATGCTTACCCGCCGGGGCAGCGCGGCAATGCTGACGCTGCTGCTCTGCTGTGTGTTTCAGCCGTTTTATTTTGGGCTGGTCAATTTTTACACCGATATCCTGATGCTGCCCTTTGCGGTGGGCGGTGCGGCGGCGCTGGGCGCAGCGTATGTGTCCGGCAAGCGCCGCTGGCTGTGCCTGGCGGGGCTGGTATGGGCGTTCGGCATCTGCGTAAAGGTATCCACCGGTATTCTGGTGATCGCCGCGGTGCTGGCGGTTTTGCTGCGCCCGCACCCGCCCGCGCAGCGGCTGCGCAGTCTGGCAGCGCTGCTGCTGCCCTTTGCCGCCGGGCTGCTGCTGTTCAAGCTGTGGCGCGCCGGCTGCGGCTGGTTTGACTTTACCCGCGCGCAGGAGCTTGCCATGCCGTGGCAGGTGTGGCTTTGCTTTGGCGCACAGGGGACAGGCTACCGCTATGACGAAGCGCTGCTTGCGATTTCCGCCGCGCCGGAGCAGCGCAGTGCGGTTATGTGGCAGCGCTTGCGGGAAATTTATGCGGGCTACACCGTGCCGCAGCTTTTGCAGATGGAGGCAGAAAAGATCCGCACCGTCTGGAACGACGGACGTTACGAAACCGCCGTCTATGCCATGTGGCCGCAGGGCGAAACGTGGACGGCGATCTTTACCCAGCCGGGGCAGCCGCTGTACCCGGTGCTTTGGTGGGCGGGGCAGCTGCAGATGCTGGTGCTGTACTTTACCGCGCTGGTTTCCGGCGCTGCTATGCTGCGCAGAAAGCAGCCCGACCCCGCCGTGTGGTATATTTTACTCAGTGTGCTGGGCGTAGCGGCGTATCTGACCCTGTTTGAAAGCGCCGCCCGCCGCGCCCTGCCCGCTGCCGTGCTGCTGCTGCCGCTTTGCGGTATGGTCTGCACCGCCCCCGACGCCCGGACGCTTGTACACCGCATCTTATCCCGAATTTTTAAGAGCAAGAGGTCTATCTATGGCTAAAAAGAAAGAGAAAAAACTGACCCCCGCCCGACCCCAGCTGGGGGATAATGTAGAGATCCTGTCTGCCGGCGAAATTCTGGAATCCACCATCACCGACACGCTGGAAACCAACTATATGCCCTATGCGATGAGCGTTATCGTTTCCCGCGCTTTGCCGGAGATCGACGGCTTCAAGCCCGCCCACCGCAAGCTGCTGTACACGATGTACGGTATGGGTCTGCTGAAGGGCAACCGCACCAAGAGCGCCAACATCGTGGGCAGCACCATGCACCTGAACCCCCACGGCGATGCCGCCATCTACGATACCATGGTGCGTATGGGACGCTCCAACGAGAGTTTGCTGGTACCCTTTGTGGATTCCAAGGGTAACTTCGGCAAGGCGTACAGCCGCGATATGGCGTATGCCGCCGCCCGTTATACCGAGGCAAAGCTGGAGCCGGTCTGCGATGAGCTGTTCCGCGACATCGACAAGGACACCGTGGATTTTGTCCCCAACTATGACGGCACGACCACCGAGCCGACGCTGCTGCCGGTGACCTTCCCGACCATCCTTGCCAACAATACGCTGGGCATTGCCGTTGGTATGGCGTCCAACATCTGCTCCTTCAATCTGGAGGAGCTGTGCAACGCCACCGTCGCCCTGATGAAGGACGCCAAGGCGGACCTGCGCGAAATCATCCCCGCGCCGGACTTTGTCGGCGGCGGCACAATTTTGTACGATGCCGACGAGATGAACAGCGTGCTGGAAACCGGGCGCGGCAGCGTGCGTGTGCGCGCAGCGTGGAGCTACGACAAGGCGAACAACTGCATTGACGTGACCCGCATCCCGCCCACAACGACGGTCGAAGCCATTATGGACAAGATCACCGAGCTGGTCAAGCAGGGCAAAATCCGTGAGATCAGCGATATGCGCGACGAAACCGACCTTAACGGCTTGAAGCTGACCATCGACCTCAAACGCGGGCAGGACCCCGACAAGCTGATGAACCGCCTGTACAAGTCCACCCCGCTGGAGGACAGCTTTGCCTGCAACTTTAACGTATTGATCGCCGGGCAGCCCCGCGTGCTGGGCGTGCGCGATATTCTGCTGGAATGGATCGCCTTCCGCGCCGAGTGCGTGCGCCGCCGCACCTATTACGATTTAAAGGGCAAGGAAAAGCGGCTGCACCTGCTGCAGGGCTTGAAGGCAATTTTGCTGGACATCGACAAGGCGATCGAAATTGTGCGCAACACCGCCGAAGAATCCGAAGTCGTCCCCAACCTGATGATCGGCTTCGGCATTGACGAGGTGCAGGCGGAGTATGTGGCGGAGATCAAGCTGCGCCACCTCAACCGTGAGTATATCCTTAAGCGCACCGAGGAGATCGAGGAGCTGGAAAACGCCATCGAGGATCTGCGGGATATCCTGAACCGTCCCGCGCGCATCAACAAGATCATTATGCGCGAGCTGGCGGACGTTGCCAAAAAGTACGGCAAGCCCCGCTGCTGCGAAATCCTGTACGAGCTGCCCGCCGCCGAGGTGGAGGAGCCGGAGCAGCAGGTGCCGGATTACCCCGTCAACCTGTTCTTCACGCGCGAGGGGTATTTCAAAAAAATCACCCCGCAGAGCCTGCGTATGAGCGGCGAGCAAAAGCTCAAGGACGGCGACGAGGTGCTGTTTACCTGCGAAACCACCAACAGCGTCGAGCTGCTGTTCTTCACCAACCATCATCAGGTCTACAAGTCCCACGCCTACGACTTTGCCGACAGCAAGGCGAGCGTGCTGGGCGATTACGTCGCCTCCAGCCTTGGCATGGACGAGGGCGAGTTCCCCCTGTATATGGTCGTTACGCCGGACTACAAGGGCTGGATGCTGTTCTTCTTCAAGAGCGGCAAGTGCGCCAAGGTGCCGCTGTCCAGCTACGAAACCAAGCAAAACCGCCGCAAGCTGCTGAAAGCCTACAGCGACAAGGATCAGCTGGCATTTATGCGCTATCTGCCCGAGGAAACCGAGCTTGCCATCTTTACCTCCAACAACCGTCTGCTGTTGGCGGCAACGGCGCTCATCCCCGAAAAAACCACCCGCGATTCCGCCGGTGTCAACGTAGTTACGCTGAAAAAGAACGCCAAGATCACCCGCATTACCCCCAGCGACACGCTGGAATTGACCGATGCCCACCGCTACCGCGTGCGCACCCTGCCCGCGACCGGCGCCATCGTCCGCGCCGACGATACGGCGGAACAGCTGACCCTCGGATAAAAAGGTATTGACAAATCCGCTGCTTTGCGGTATAATTGCAGTCACTGATGCGGGATTAGCTCATCCGGTAGAGTGACTGCTT
>CAKTAS010000097.1:0-5592 GCA_934529095.1 uncultured Gemmiger sp.
GAGGTGTCCATTTGAAACCTTTTGTCACGCAGGTATGGCCGCAGTTTACGGCCGATGCCCAGTTCTGCAGCGCGTTCTCCACCGTTTTGGTGGAGCGCGTTGAGCTGTACCGCACAAAAAGACAGGTCGTTATCTGCCTGCGCAGCGCCGAGCCACTGGATTCAGCGCTGTGCGGGCGCCTTTGTGCGTCCTTGCAGGACACCTTTGCCGGCTATGAGCTGCAGGTCAAAAACTATTTTGCCTACCCCAACATCACCCCCGAAGCAGTCACCCGTATGATCGAGGAGCTGAAGCAGCGGGGGATGCCCGTCAACGGCTTTCTGGACAAAAAGCAGCCCGTCACCTTCGGGGCGGACGGCATTACCGTCCATGTCAGCGCGGGACGCCCGATTCTGGAAAGCGTGGAATTTCCCAAGGTGCTGGCAGAGCTGATCCAAGAGCGCACCGAGGCACTGCCCATCGTGCGCCTTGCCGACAGCGGCGCGGCGCGCACCGAGGAAGAATTTGAAAAATACCTGCAGGAAAAAGCGCCCGCCGTCAAGTTTGAAGCCAAGGAAACCCCGCCCGATTTCACCATCGAGGGGTTGGCGCTTACCAACAAGCCGGTCAAGCTGTTTTACGGCAAAAACTTTAAGCCGACCGAAACCCGCCGCCTGAACGATCTGGGCGACGGCGGCAAGGTGACGGTCTGGGGCGATGTCTTTGCCACCGAGGTCAAGGGCAGCCGCCGCAAGATTTACTTCACCTCCATCACCGACTATTCGGGTTCGGTCAACCTCAAGGTTCTGGGGGACGAGGACGCCGATATGTCCAAGTGGGAGGGGCTGAAGCCCGGCACCACGCTGATCGTGCGCGGCAACTATATGTATGACAAATATGAGCATGACTACGTCATTTTGCCCTATGATGTCCTGCAGGTAGAGCGCGCGCAGCGGCAGGATACCGCGCCCGAGGGGCAAAAGCGCGTGGAGCTGCACCTGCATACCAAGTCCAGCTCGATGGACGGCTTCAACGACCCCGGCAAGATCGTGCGGCTGGCGCACCGTATGGGACATCGCGCCGTCGCCATTACCGACCACGGCGTCTGCCAAGGCTACCCCGAAGCCATGCTGGCGACCGATGCCATCCACGAAAGCGACCCCGGCTTCAAGCTGATTTATGGCTGCGAGGCGTATTTTGTCGATGATATGATCCCTGCGCTGTACGGCGGTGCCAAAATGCCGCTGGACGGCAGCTTTGTTGTGTTCGACACCGAAACCACCGGTCTGGACCCGCATACCGAGCGCCTGACCGAAATCGGCGCGGTGTTCGTCGAGAACGGCAAAATCAACGAGGAAAAGAAATTCTGCACCTTCGTCAACCCCGGCAAGCCCATCCCGCCGCGCGTGGTGGAGCTGACGGGCATCAACGATGCCATGGTGGCGGATGCCCCCACGCCGGACGAAGCCATCCGCGCCTTCAAGGAATTCTGCGGCGACCACATTCTGGTGGCGCACAATGCCCACAGCTTTGATATGCTGTTTATCCGCAAGGCAGGGGAGAGCGCGGGCGTCAGCTTTGACGAAAACACCTACATTGACACGCTGCCCATGGGGCAGGCGCTGTTCCCCGGGCTGCGCAACTATAAGCTGGACACCATCAACAAGCACTTGGAAATTCCGCCGTTCAACCACCACCGCGCTGTGGACGATGCCATGGCGCTGGCGCGCATCTTTGAGGTGATGCTGGCGGATTTGGAAGAAAAGGACATCCACAATGTCGAGTCCATCAACACGGGTCTGGGCGGCAACAAAGAGGTACTGAAAAAGAAATACTACCACCTGATTATTCTGGTGCAAAATCAGGTGGGGCTGAAAAATTTGTACCGCATTGTCAGCGCGGCGCACACGCAGTATTTCTTCAAAAAGCCGCGCGTACCCCGTAGCTTGCTGAACCAGTACCGCGAGGGGCTGCTGCTCGGCTCGGCGTGCGAGGCGGGCGAGCTGTACCGCGCCATTGTGGCGGGGCAGCCCTATGAGCAGCTGCTGCGCATTGCCGAGTATTATGATTTTCTGGAAGTGCAGCCGCTGGGCAACAACGAGTTTATGGTGCGCAACGGTCAGGTGGATTCCCTGGAAGCCATCAAAAACTTCAACCGCACCGTCATCAAGCTGGGCGAGGACCTGCACAAGCCCGTTGTCGCCACCGGCGACTCCCACTTCCAAGAGCCGGAGGATTGGATCTACCGCGCGGTCATTCAGGCGGGCAACGGCTTTAAGGATGCCGACAACCAAGCCCCGCTGTATTTCCGCACCACCGACGATATGCTGGAGGATTTCAGCTACCTGCCCAAGGAAAAAGCCTTGGAGGTCGTGGTGACCAACCCCAACAAGATCGCCGCCACCATCGACAACAACCTGCGCGCTATCCCCAAGGGTACCTACCCGCCCAGCATCCCGGGTGCGGAACAGGAATTGCGCGATGATACGTGGAAACACGCCGCGCGCGACTACGGCACACCGCTGCCGGACGTGCTGCAAAAGCGGCTGAAAAAAGAGCTGGATTCCATCTGCGGACACGGCTATGCGGTTTTGTATGTCATTGCCGTGCGTCTGGTGGCGTACTCCAACGCGGGCGGCTATCAGGTGGGCAGCCGCGGCTCGGTCGGCTCGTCCGCCGTGGCGCACTTCTCCGGCATTTCGGAGGTCAACTCCATGCCGCCGCACTATCTCTGCCCCGAATGCAAGCACAGCGAGTGGATCAACGACGGCATCCACTTTGACGGCTTTGACCTGCCGGACAAAAACTGCCCGGTCTGCGGCACCAAGATGATCGTGGAAGGGCATGACATCCCGTTTGAAACCTTTTTGGGTTTTTACGGCGACAAGGAACCCGATATCGACCTGAACTTTTCGGGTATGTACCAGTCCTGCGTACACCGCTATACCGAGGAGCTTTTCGGCAAGGAGAACGTCTTTAAGGCGGGCACGGTGTCCGGCTTGCAGGATAAAACCGCCTACGGCTACGTCAAAAAGTATCTGGAGGAGCGCGGCAAAACCGTCAACCGTGCCGAGGAAAACCGCCTTGTCATCGGCTGCACGGGCGTCAAGCGCACCACGGGGCAGCACCCCGGCGGTATGGTCGTTGTGCCGGATACCTTTGATATTTACGATTTCTGCGCCATCCAGCACCCGGCGGATGATGTCAAGGGCGGCTTGCTGACCACCCACTTTGAATTTAAATACCTGCACGACACCCTGCTTAAACTGGACGAGCTGGGTCACGATGTGCCGACCTTTTACAAATATTTTGAGGAATACTCCGGCATCCCCATCGACTCGGTGCCGATGAACGACGAAAAAGTCTACAGCCTGCTGACCAGCCCTGCCGCCCTCGGCGTAACCGAGGAGCAGATCGGTTCGCGCACAGGCACCTTCGGCATCCCGGAAATGGGCACCAACTTTGTGCGCCAGATGCTTTTGGACGCCCAGCCGAAGAATTTCTCAGAGCTGATCCAGATCTCCGGCTTGTCCCACGGCACCGATGTCTGGACGGGCAACGCCGACGAGCTGATACGCTCCGGCACCTGCACGATCGCCGAGGTCATCGGCTGCCGTGACAGTATTATGCTGTACCTGCTGCGCAAGGGGCTGGAACCCAAAATGGCCTTTGACATTATGGAGGCCGTGCGTAAGGGTAAGGTGGCCAAGGGCGGCTTTAAGGCCGGGTGGGAGGAAGCCATGCGGGAGCATGACGTCCCCGACTGGTATATTGAATCCTGCCGCAAGATCAAGTATATGTTCCCCAAAGCCCACGCCGTGGCCTACCTGATGGCGGCCATTCGGCTGATGTGGTTCAAGGTGTATCACCCTGCAATTTTCTATGCCGTGTACTTTACCGTGCGCGGTGCAGATATCGACTACGAGGCCGCCGTCGGCGGTGTGCGGGTGGCCAAACAGCACCTGAAAGAAAACGAGGCGATCCCCAAGGACGAGCGCACCGCCAAGGACGACGATGCGTTGGTCAGCCTGCAGTTGGAAAACGAGATGCTGCAGCGCGGCTGCGAATTTTTGCCCATTGAACTGGGCAAAAGCTATGCCAGCAAGTATGTGGTGGAGGACGGCAAGGTCCGTCTGCCGTTTACCTCGCTGCGCGGTCTGGGCGATGCCGCCGCCCTTGCGCTGGAACAGGCGACCATGAACGGGCAGCAGTATATTTCGGTGGAGGAATTGCAGCAGGCCAGTGGCGTGGCAAACTCGGTGTTCGACAAGCTGCGTGCGGTAGGCGCCTTGGGCAGCCTGCCCGAAACCAGTCAGGTCGATTTGTTCAGTATGATGTAAACAGGCAAGCTGCCGTTCCTCTTTGGGGAACGGCAGTTTTTTATGGCAGAATAACCTTCCTGCGCCCTGCGGCATACTATATCCGCAAAGGGGGGCTTACTATGGCTGTGTTTCAAACCGGCATTGACGTGTCGCGCTATCAGGGCAGCATCAACTGGCAGCAGGTGGCAGCGGCGGGCAAGCAGTTCGCCATTGTGCGTGTCGGCTCCAGCGGCAGCGGGGGAGTGTACATTGACCCGTATTTTTACCAGAATGTCAATGCCGCCCACGCGGCGGGGCTGCGCGTCGGCGCGTACTATTACACCTACGCCCGCACACAGGAGGCTGTTGCCAACGAGTTGACGGTGTTTTCAAACGCCCTGCAGGGGCTGCAGCTGGAATACCCGGTCTTTGTGGATGCCGAAGACAAAAACCTGACCGCCCTCGGACGCGCCCAGCTGACTGCCTTGGTGCAGTACGCGATGGATATCCTGTACCAGCGCAAGTGGTACGCCGGGTGGTACAGCTACACCAATTTCATCAACAGCAATATCAACGCGGGGGCGCTTGCCGAATACCCGCTGTGGGTCGCTGATTATCGCCAGACGCTCGGCTACCGCGGAAATTATGCGATGTGGCAGTATTCCGGCAGCGGCAGCGTAAACGGCATTGCCGGGGCGTGCGATCTGAACCGCTGCTATCAGGATTTTCTGCCTGCCATCAAGGCGGGCGGGTTCAACAACTACGGGGCCGACGGCCCCGTTTTGCAGCCGGTTGAAAAGAAACAGCTGGTCGTTTTTAACGAACGGACGGAATATTTTTACACCGCCAACCTCAACGATGTCGTGGGCTACCTGCCCCTTGGCAGCTACCGCGTCACAAGCCGCACCACCCAAAAATACGCCGGGTACGACTGGGTGGTCTTTCAGCTGCGCGGCGAAGAATACTGGACCGTGCTGCTGGGGGACCGCAACCGCTTGGAGGATTGCACCTGCGGAAAGGACAGCGATTGAAATTTACCCCTTGAAATACAACCATAAGTTGTGATATAATAAGAACAGAATTTGACAAGCCCGCCTATTTTGTGGTTTAATACAAATGTATGCGCAAAATACGCCGGAGAGTATCCGGCTTGAAGATAGCAAAAAAGCAGCAAAGCAGGGAGAACTATGCCGAAAAAACAACAGGAATACGGAAACGAAACCATACGCCAGCTCAAAGGCGCCGACCGTGTGCGCAAGCGCCCGGCGGTCATCTTTGGCTCGGACGGTGTGGAGGGCTGCGCCCATTCCAT
>CAKTAS010000098.1:0-5546 GCA_934529095.1 uncultured Gemmiger sp.
ACAATTTATTCATTGCGCCGGGGGGCAAAATGTGCTATACTGGCACTGCCGACCGACCGGTCGGTCGGGAAAATACAGCCTTCCGATTTATCACCCAGAGGGGAAACAATATGCCGAAATTCAGCGTTAAAAAACCGTTTACCGTGCTGGTGGCGGTCATTCTGGTCATCGTGCTGGGGTTTGTCAGCCTCAGCGGGATGCAGACCGACCTGCTGCCCAATATGAACCTGCCGTACCTGATGGTCGTGACCACCTATCCCGGCGCCAGCCCCGAGCAGGTCGAGGGCGAGGTCACCAAGCCCATCGAGGACAGCCTTGCCACGCTGAACGGCGTGAAAAACGTCACCAGCCAAAGCAACGAAAACTACAGCCTTGTCACCCTGGAGTACGAGGAAGAAACCAATATGGACAGCGCCATGGTCAAGGCCAGCACGGCGCTGAACCAGCTGGGCGACACGCTGCCCAGCGTATGCTCGACCCCGATGCTGATCGAAATGTCGCCCGATATGCTTGCCACGCAGTACATTGCGGTCAGCCGTGACGATATGGACATCTACGAATTGTCCGATTATGTCGAAAACACGCTGCTGCCAAAGCTGGAGCGCGTGGACGGCGTGGCGCGTATCTCCACGACAGGGCTTGTGAAAAAGACCGTGGAGATCACGCTGAACCAGGACAAGATCGACGCGGTCAACGACAAGCTGCTGGTGCAGGTCAGCGACCGTCTGGCGGATGCCAAGGCGGAGCTGGACAAGAGCCAGGCGCAGCTGAACGTCACCAAAAAACAACTGGAGGACGCGCAAAAACAGGTGCAGGCGGGCAAGCAGCAGCTGACCGCCCAAAAGGACAGCGTGACCGCCCAGCTGAAGGACGCCATACAAAAAATTGACGAGCAGCTGCCCGAAGCATCCCGCCAAGTGGCGGAATTGGGCAGTCAATTGCAGGAATTGCAGAACCAGCTCGAAAACCTCAAGCTGGACGCCGACCAGCTGCCCGGCGTCGGCGTGCCGATGAACGAAGAACTGTACGCCAAGGGGCTGGCAGTCGTGGCGGAATACGCCCCGCAGTACGCCGCCGACACGCTGCCCGCCACATGGGAGCAGGCAAAGGCGGACGCCGCCAAGCGCGCGGCGCTGCAAGGCGCCTGCACCGACGCGGACGCTGCCCTGCGCGCCGAAATGGAAAACGACGATGGTACCAACCTGCCCGCCCTGAGCGAAAAGCAGCTGTACCTGACGGCGCTTTCCGCCGCGCTGACGCTGGAGCAGCAACAGCAGGATACCGCCGCCGCCATCGTGACCCTCAACGCAAAAATTGACGAGCTGAACGCGCAGCTGAAGGCGCTGAACGACCAGCGCGCCCAGCTGCAGACCGCGCTGGAGGGGCTGGTGCAAAACCCGCTCGACCCCTCGCTGGGGGCGCTGGCAAGCCAGCTGCTGTTCAGCGGCAGCGAGGCGCAGCTTGGCTTGGGCGAGTACCAGATCACCGACGGTCTGACCCAGCTGCAGGCGGGGCAGGCACAGCTGGACGCCGCCCGCGAGCAGTACGAATCCGCCCGCGAGGAGGCGCTGAAAAACGCCAACCTGGACCAGCTGTTGAACATCACAACGCTGTCGCAGCTGATCATGGCGCAAAACTTCTCGATGCCCGCCGGGTACATTGACGACACCGACGGCAACAGCTATGTGCTGAAGGTTGGCACCCCCTATGACAGCGTGGACGCGCTGGGCGATATGGTGCTGTGCGCCGTACCCGGCGTGGGCGATGTGCAGCTGCAGGATGTTGCCGACGTCCGGCTGACCGACAACGCCGACGCCAGCTACGCCAAGGTGGGCGAAAACCGCGCGGTGCTGCTGTCGGTCTTTAAAGGCTCGACCGCATCGACCTCCGCCGTGTCCAAGGCGATGACCGCCGAAATGACCGCGCTGGAAGCCGACAACGACGCGCTGCACCTGACCGCCATTATGGATCAGGGCGACTACATCAAGCTGATCGTGCGCAGTGTGCTGTCCAACTTAATTGAGGGCGCGATCCTTGCCGTGATCGTGCTGGCGTTCTTCTTAAAGGACCTGCGCCCGACGCTGGTCGTGGCGATCAGTATGCCGCTGAGCGTGCTGTTTGCCATTGTATTGATGTATTTTTCCGGTATAACGTTAAATATTTTGAGCCTGTCGGGCTTGGCGCTGGGCGTGGGTATGCTGGTGGACAACTCGGTCGTTGTCATTGAGAACATCTACCGCCTGCGCAACCGCGGCTTGCCCGCCGCCCGCGCCGCCGTGCAGGGTGCGCGGCAGGTGCAGGGCAGCATCATCTCGTCCACGTTGACCACCGTCTGCGTGTTTTTGCCGCTGGTGTTCAGCTCCGGCATGGTCATGGAATTGATGGACGATATGGCGTGGACCATCACCTTCAGCCTGCTGGCGTCGCTGGTCGTGGCGCTGACCGTGGTACCCTGCGCCGGCTCCACGGTGCTGAAAAAGCCCAAGGACATCCGCCACCCGCTGTTTGACCGTATGCTGAACGGCTACGAAAAGCTGCTGCGCTTCTGCCTGCGCCGCAAGGCGGTGCCGCTGGCGCTGGCGGTGGTGCTGCTGGGTGTGTCGGTGTGGCGCGTTGCCACCATGGGCATTGTGCTGATCCCGGAAATGAGCTCCAACCAGCTTTCGATGAGCCTGACCCTGCCCGCCGATACCCCCGATGCCGACTGCTTTGCCGCCGCCGATGCTGCCATGGAAGCGGTCTGCGGCGTGGACGGTGTCGAAACGGTGGGCGCCATGTCCGGCGGCAGCAATTCGATGGCATCCACCATCGGGCTTGGCACCGACACCGCCGCCAACAACACCGAAATGACCTTCTACATCCTGCTGACGGACGAGGGCGCTGCCCACGGGGACCGCGTGCAGCAGGACATTTTGCAAAGCACCGCCGATTTGACCGGCGAGATCAGCCTGAGCGCCAACGGTATGATGGATATGAGCGCACTGTCCGGCAGCGGTGCCGAGGTGGATATCTACGGCAACGATCTGGACGACCTGCGCACCGCCGCCGACGCGGTAAAAGCCGTGATGGCGGAAATCCCCGGCGTGGAGGATATCTCCGACGGGCAGGACGCGGGCGATGAGGAAGTGCTGCTGACCATCGACAAGGACAAGGCAATGCGCAGCGGGCTGACCGTGGCGCAGATCTACCAAAAAATCGCCGCCGCGCTGAGCACCGACGCTACCGCGACCACGCTGACCGTGGAAAACGAAAGCTACACCGTCAAGGTCATCAATGCCGCCGACGTGCCGACGCTGGACGCGCTGTTTGAACTGGAGCTGACCGCCACCGCCATGGACGACAGCGGGCAGCAGGTGCAGACCACCCACACGCTGGGCGAGTTTGCCACCCGCAGCGTGCGACCCGGCTACACGACGATCGAGCGCGAGAACGGCGCGCGCAAAATGACGGTGACCACCTCGACGGCAGACGGGTACAACACCACGCTCATCACCCGTGAGCTGGCACCCAAGCTGGCGGCGCTGACGCTGCCCGCGGGCTGCACCGCCGAGATCGCAGGCGAGAGCAGCCAGGTTTCCGATATGCTGGTGCAGATGGCAAAAATGCTCGCACTGGCGTTGGTTTTTGTCTATTTTGTTATGGTGGCGCAGTTCCAGAGCCTGCTTTCGCCCTTTATTGTGCTGTTCACGATCCCGCTGGCGTTCACCGGCGGTATGTTGGGGCTGATGGCGTTCGGCGAGCAGCTTTCGGTGATCTCGCTGATGGGCTTTTTGGTGCTGATGGGCGTTGTCGTGAATAACGGCATCGTCTTTGTGGACTACGCCAACCAGCTGCGCATCGGCGGGCTGGAGCGGCAGGACGCGCTGGTTGCCACCGGGCGCACCCGTATGCGCCCCATCTTAATGACCACGCTGACCACCGTGCTGGCGATGGTGACCATGCTGCTCAGCACCGATGCGGGCAGCGAGATGGGCAAGGGGATGGCAATTGTCATCATCGGCGGACTTACCTATGCGACCCTGATGACGCTGTTTATCGTGCCGGTTTTGTATGACAGCTTCTACCGCAAGCCGCCCGTCAACGTGGATGTCGGGGACGAAGGGCTGGATGACCTGCCCGACGACGCCGCCGAGTTTGCCGCCGAGTTTGCCGCCCGCCGCGCTGCCGAGCAGCAGCCGCAAGACCCCGAAAAGGAGGAGAACGACCTATGAACCGCGATGTCCGCACCCTGCGCGAACACGCCCTGTACGCTGCCGCCCTGCATCTGATCGAACAGGGCTGCGACCCCAAAGCAATGAAGGTGCAGCAAATTGCCGAGGCTGCCGGCATCGGCAAGGGGACGGTGTACGAGTATTTTTCTTCCAAAAACGAAATTTTGCACGGTATGACGCTGTATATTTTTGACGATGAGCTGCACCGCCTGCAAACCAACCTGCAGGGCTGCACCACCCGCGCCGGGCTTGCCGCCGCCGTGCGGGATTACCTGACCGATTTAGCAAAGACCCGCATGGGGGTGTACCGCATCATTGTCGGCAGTGCCGCGGGTTTCCACCTGTGCGACGACCCCGACAAGGACCGGCGCACCGAGGCATTGCGCACACTGGTGCGCGACACGCTGCAGCGCCTGCAGGACGCCGGGCAGATCGACGCGGCGCTGGATATGGATTACTGCGTCTATGCGCTGCTCAGCGCTGCCGCGGGCGGATTTCTGGCGCTGGCGGACGAGCCGGGCATCGACCCCGATGCCATCGGCGGGCATATCGGCCGCCTGTTGGAGCGCGCGCTGCAATAAACCGCCGTATTTCGCGCAAAAGCCGCGATTTGCCCATTGACATTGCCGCGGTGCGCTTTTATACTGGGTATTGTTGTTCCGAGTGTGAACAACCATTGCGGAAAAAAGGAGTTACGGAATTATGAAAAACAATACTGTAAAAACATTTGTCGCCATCGGTATCGGCGCGGCTCTGTTCTTTGTGCTGGGTCGCTTTGTTGCCATTCCCAGCCCGATCGCCAACACCAACATCAGCCTGCAGTATGCGGTGCTGGGTCTGCTGGCTGCCATGTACGGTCCCGTTGCCGGCGGTCTGATCGGCTTTATCGGTCACACCCTGATCGATCTGTCCTGGGGCGGTGCGCCGTGGTGGAGCTGGGTTCTGTCCTCTGCGCTGGTGGGCGTCATTGTCGGTCTGTTCGCCAAGAAGATGAACATTCAGGAGGGTGAGTTCGGCAAGAAGGAAGTCATCACCTTTGCCATCTCCAACGTGATCGCCCATGTGGCTGCATGGTGCGTGCTGGCGCCCGTGCTGGATATCCTGATTTATCAGGAGCCTGTCAAAAAGGTCTTTGCGCAGGGTGTCTTTGCCGCTATCGTCAACACGCTGACCGCCGTCATCGTCGGCGGTTTGCTGATCGTGGCGTTCACCAAGACCGTTGCCAAGAAGGGGTCGCTGGATAAGGAATAAGGGCTGTACTGTACTTTCTTTGGACGCCCAAAGAAAGTACCAAAGAAAGGCGCCGCTACTTCCGAGGCGCGGGGCACGGCCAAG
>CAKTAS010000099.1:0-5532 GCA_934529095.1 uncultured Gemmiger sp.
GAGGGCATACGCCTTTTCTATCTGTTATAAACCCAAATTACTTCGTGCCGAAGATACGGTCGCCGGCATCGCCCAGACCGGGGATGATGTAACCGTTGTCGTTCAGGCGCTCGTCCAGCGCGGCAACGTAGATGTCCACGTCGGGGTGGGCTTCATGCAGCGCCTTCAGACCCTCCGGGGCGGCGATCAAGCCGATAAACTTGATGTGCTTGGCACCGCGCGCCTTGATCTGACCGATCGCATCGGAGGCAGAGCCGCCGGTCGCCAGCATCGGGTCCAGAACAAAGACCTCGCGCTCGTTGATGTCGTTGGGCAGCTTGCAGTAATACTCGACAGGCTGCAGGGTCTCCTCGTTGCGGTACATACCAATGTGACCGACCTTGGCGGCGGGGATCAGGCTCAGCATACCATCGACCATGCCCAGACCGGCGCGCAGGATGGGAACCAGCGCCAGCTTGCGACCTGCCAGAACCTTGGTGCGTGCCAGCGCCACGGGGGTCTCGACCTCGACCTCCTCGGTGGGCAGGTCGCGGGTAGCCTCGTAGCACAGCAGCATGGCGATCTCGCTTACCAGATCGCGGAACTCCTTGGTGCCGGTGTTGCGGTCACGCAGCAGGCTGATTTTGTGCTGGATCAGGGGATGATCGACGATTTCAACAACGCTCATAATACAATCTCCTTCAAATTAAGAAATACATTATTGGTCAGCCTGTCGCTACAGGCAGAGAAACAGGGAAATCAGCGGTTTTCCAGCGCCATCATCTTGTCGATGCGGTTCTGGTGACGTCCGCCCTCGAACTCGGCGTTCAGGAAGGCGTCCACGATCTGCAAAGCCAGACCCGCACCCACCACGCGCCCGCCCAGGCACAGGCAGTTGGCGTTGTTGTGGCGGCGGGTAAACTCGGCGCTGAAGGTATCGCTGCAGCAGCAGGCACGGATGCCCTTGATCTTGTTGGCGCACATCGACATACCCACGCCGGTGCCGCAGCACAGAATGGTCAGGGCGCAGCTGCCGTTCAGCACGGCGTCGCAGCCCTTGGCGGCGTAGTCCGGGTAGTCCACGCTGGCGGCGCTGTCAGTGCCGAAATCCACAAAGGCGATGCCCTGCTCGGTCAGATGTGCCTTGATGGCTTCTTTCAGTTCGTAGCCGCCGTGGTCGGCAGCCAGTGCGATGGGTTTATCAAATTGCATGGTCAAATTCCTTCCTGTTGTTTTTCACGTTCTGCGCGTTCCCGCTCCGCCTGGCTCAGGCGGTGGTAATCCGGCAAAAGCCGGGCAGGGGGTACGCATTGACCGTCATCGGCCAGGGCTTTGGCGGCCAGCGCAGCGCCTGCACCCCGCAGCACCTGCAGCGCCGGGGGGCAGGGCAGCACGCCGTCCGACTGCCCATAGGTATTGTAGCACAAGTACGCGCCATCGCCAACAAAAAACAAAGGTTTTTTGCAGGTTTTTACAAAATTTTGCAATTCCGTCACCGGGGCGGCGGCATCCGGGGTCAGCCGGGTGTGGTCGGCAAGGTCAAAGGCAGCCCAGTACACCTGCCCGCGGCGGGCGTCCTGCGCGGCGATCACCGTGCCTGCCCCGTTTACGCCGTAGGCAAGCGCCGCCATGGTGGACACCCCCACACAGGGGATCTGCCGCGGCTGCGCCAGCCCCTTGATGACCGAAAGCCCGATGCGCAGCCCGGTAAAGCTGCCGGGACCGTTGGTGGCACCCAGCACGTCCAACTCGTTCACCGTCAGATGGCAGGCACGCAGCGCGGTGTCGATCATCGGCAGCAGGGTTTCGCTGTGGGTCAGACCGTTGTTGCATTGGGCTTCGTACAGCAGGGTATCGTCCCGCATAACCGCCACGGCACAGGATTTGCCGGCGGTATCGACAGCCAGAAGATTCATAAACTCACCTTAAAACTATACAAAATGTAAAATAATACAATCAGTCAATGGTAATGCGGCGGGTGTTTTCGTCCAGCCGCTCGATATGGATGCGAATCGGCTGCTCCTGCGCCAGCAGCTCGGCGCAGTTTTCGCTCCACTCGCAGGCGACAACAGCGCCCATATCCAGATAATCGTAGAACCCGGCGGCGGCCAGATCGCCCTCGGTGTGGATGCGGTATAGGTCAAAATGTGCCATCGGGCGCGCGCCGCGGTAGTAGTTGACAATGGCAAAGGTCGGGCTGGAAACCGGGTCGGTGCAGCCCAGCCCCTCAGCAAGACCTTGGCAGAACGCCGTCTTGCCCGCGCCCAAACCGCCGGTAAACGCCAGCAGGGCACCGGCGGGCAGGGTCTTGGCATACTGCCTGGCAAAATCCACCGTTTCCTGCCGGGAATGTGTAATGATCTGCTGCATAGCTGCATACTCCTTTGTTTGAGGCAACACCGCGTCCCGTTTACAGACACACGGTAATAATAGTATTATACTACAAAGTTCGCGTTTTGTAAAATTTAATTTATCTAGTGGAAAATTCCGCGCCCATACAGTATAATAGACTACAGAGAAAAAGGAGGGGTAACCGTGTATAAGCTCATCCGGCGCTACCTGCGCCGCGTGGACGGGGGCTATCTTGCACTGTGCGCGGTGTGCAGCGCCCTCAGCATTCTGGTGCTGGTATCCATCGGGCAGACGCAGCTCGGCTCCAACAACAAGGCGTCGGTGCAGCTGCTGTCGGCGCTGTTCGGGCTGCTGTTGGCGGTGGTGTTTTCCACGGTGGATTACCGTGCCCTGGCGCGCGCGTGGCCGCTGCACGGCACGGTGGCGTGGGGCATTGTGCTGCCGACGCTGTTTTTGCACAACTTCCGCGCGGGGTTTGTGACCATCGGGTATGATGCGGGCGGCACGTCCAACTACAGCTGGTACCGCGTGGGCGGTATGACCTTTCAGCCCGCCGAGCTGGCGAAAATCAGCTTTATTCTGACCTTTGCGCTGCATATCAGCCGCGTGCGGGACCATATCAACCGCCCCAAAACGCTGCTGCTCCTGCTGGCGCACCTGCTGGCCCCGGCGGCGGTGATCCACCTGCAGGGCGACGACGGCACCGCGCTGGTGTTTTTGGGCGTGGGGCTTGTTATGCTGTATGCGGGTGGGCTTTCGCACTGGCTGGTGGGCGGCGGTCTGGCGGCGGGTGTCGGCGGCGCGGCGGCGCTGCTGGCGATCCGCCCCGGTATTTTAAAGGGCTACCAGTTCAAGCGCATTCTGGCGGTGCTTACGCCCGACGACCCCGCGCTGGCGGACATTGTCTACCAGCAAAACAAGGGGGCGATGGCCATCGGCACCGGCGGGCTGACCGGGCAGGGGCTGTTTGACGGCGAGCCGATCTTTGTACCCAATGCGTGGAACGATTTTATCTTTGCCTACACCGCCAACGTGCTGGGCTTTTTGGGCGCGGCGGCGGTGCTGGTGCTGCTGGCGGCGCTCTGCCTGCGCACGCTGAACACCGCCCGCTGCGCACCGGACGCGCTGGGCAGCCATATCTGTGTCGGCGTTTTTGCAGCGCTGTTTTTGCAGACGGTCATCAATCTGGGTATGAACCTGCAGGTGCTGCCGGTCATCGGCGTGACGCTGCCGTTTTTCTCGGCAGGCGGCTCCAGCGCCCTGATGATGTATTTGTGTGTCGGCATTGTGCTGAGCGTGCGCGCCCACAGCCGCACCGACCGGGACCCGGCAGAAGATTTTTTGCTATGACAGTAAGTAGGCGGGCAGCTTCGGCTGCCCGCTTTTGCGGTTATGCATCCTTTTGGCAAAGCTCCGGCAGCAGGCACACCCCGGCAACGCCCACCACAATAAACACCGTGCGGGACAGCCAGCTCAGGCTGCCGCCCAGCAGCCAGCCCACCGCGTTGAAGCCGAAAATGCCGTAAACGCCCCAGTTGATGCTGCCAAGAATCGCCAGCAAGAGCAAAAGCTTTTTGAAAATGTGCATAGTTACAGCCCTCCTTGCAGACAGTATGGCAGCCGCGGCAGGAAAATATACATTTATTGCGACGGGGTGTAACACACCGCAGAATTTCCCGTCTTGTATATTGACGGGGAATATGGTATGATACCTTGCAAACAAGGAGGTACTGCCCATGACCAAACAGGAAGTCCGCCGTTTTGCGGCGCAGCAGCGCGCTGCGCTGGATATGTCCGCCGTAGGGGCGGGCATGGCAAAGGTGCTGTTCGCACTGCCCGCGTGGCAGAATGCCGACACCGTGCTGTGCTTTGCCGCCCTGCCGGACGAGCCGGACACCGCCGCCATTCTGCACCGCGCCTTGGCGGAGGGCAAACGCCTGCTGCTGCCGCGCGTTCTCTCCCAAACCGAGATGGATTGGGTGGAGATCACCGCCCTCACGCAGCTGGTGCCGGGGCATTTCGGCATTGCCGAGCCGCCCGCCGACCTGCCGCCCACCGACCCGGCAACTCTGCCGGGCAGGCTGCTGGCGCTGGTGCCTTGTATGGCTGCGGGGCAGGACGGCACGCGGCTGGGACGCGGCGGCGGATATTATGACCGCTTTTTGGCACACTATACCGGGGAAAAGCTGCTGCTTTGCCCCGCCGCGCTGGTTCTGCCGGCACTTCCGCGGGAGCGCTGGGACATACCGTTTTTGCCCCAAGAGATCTTGACCGAGAAAGGATTGCTACCATGAAAAAGATGATGACCGCTGCAGCGCTGGCTGCCGCCCTGCTGCTGACCGCCTGCGGCAACGCCGCTTCCTCCTCTGCGGCAGAGCCGACCCCCACCCCCGACAGCGAACCGGCGACCTCCGCCCCCGCCGGGGATATTGACGGTGAGTTCGGCGTGGACGAGGAAATGCCCGAGCCGGACGCGGAATTGAAGGAGATCGTGGACAAGATGACCGCCGTCTACGACGTGGAGCTGATGATGGTGGAAACCGTGGCGGTCGATTTGACCGATGAGGCGTGGTACACCTACCAGACCGGCCTGACCCCCGAGCAGGCTGCCCTTGTGGATGCCGCCGTATTGACCGAGCCGAGCATCGGCAGCCAGCCGTACAGTATGGTGCTGCTGCGCGTCAAAAATGCCGGGGACACCCAAACCATTGCCGACGCCGTGCTGAACGGCGTGAATATGCACAAGTGGGTCTGCGTCGCCGCCGACCACGCCCGCGTTGTGACCTTTGGCGACAAGGTGCTGTTCGTTATGGCAGAGGATGATCTGGTGGATGTGGATAAGGTCATTGAAAGCGCCGCCACCGCCCTGAATGTCAGCTTTGACTACGATGCCTCCCGCGAGGAAGAATTGGACGACGATGACCTGCCCCCCGAGCTGCTGATGGACCAGCCCGCCGTGGCAGACTGATACAAACAGGCATAAAAATAAACCGTATGGAATTTTTTCCATACGGTTTATTTTTATTGCGCTAGGTTACGGATGCGCCGGCAGGGTAAACACAAACCGGCACCACTGACCCTCCTCGCTTTCGGCGTGGATCTCGCCGCCCGAAAGGTTGATCAGAATCTTGCAGATATGCAGCCCCAAGCCGCTGCCGCGCGTGTTCATCCCGCGGGAGCGGTCCTCCTTGTAAAAGCGCT
>CAKTAS010000100.1:0-5422 GCA_934529095.1 uncultured Gemmiger sp.
TGCTGGTCGCCCTCCCCACGGATGGCGTGGATAGAAATATGATGTCGGGGGCGTCCTTGTAACTCACGTCGCAGTCGCCCTCCCCACGGAGGGCGTGGATAGAAATCAGCCCGCCGCCGTGGTCGATTTGGATGTAATAGCGTCGCCCTCCCCACGGAGGGCGTGGATAGAAATGACAAGTGGGAAGCCGCCTACACCAAAACCGACACGTCGCCCTCCCCGCGGAGGGCGTGGATAGAAATAACGAGATGATGCGCAAGCAGCAGCGCACGGCATGTCGCCCTCCCCACGGAGGGCGTGGATAGAAATCGATACGAAGAAATCTCCGTACCCTACGGCTTTGGTCGCCCTCCCCACGGAGGGTGCGGATAGAAATCGGCACCTATCCCACCGTGGACAGCCGCACCAAGGGTCGCCCTCCCCACGGAGGGCGTGGATAGAATCACCGCAAGGGTCGCAATGTGGGCTTCAAACAGCCCGCACCCCGACACGTTGCGTCCCGGTAGTGCAGCCCGGCGGGTAAACCGCCCGGCGGGGTGGGGTCACCCCGCCCTACGGGGCGATAAAAAATCTTTGTGCAGCATCCAACCGGACATTTCCCCCTCATCCGGCGCGTTCCGCGCCACCTTCCCCCAAGGGGGAAGGCTCTTCCATGCGGCAAATTTTCAGCAATCGTCCCGGCAATTTAGCCCGGCGTAAAAACTGCCCGGCGAGGCGGGGTCACCCCGCCCTACGGGGCAGCAAAAATCTTTGTGCGGCATCCAACCGGACATTTCCCCCTCATCCGGCGCGAGCGCGCCACCTTCCCCCCAAGGGGAAGGCTTTTCTCTGCGCTTTATCAAATTTCTTTCCCCCAACCACTTGACAATACGGTTTGTCTATGCTAAACTAATCGCATACAATCAATTGCACACAACCAAAGGAGGTTCACCCTATGCTTACCACCGTAAAAAATAACGATCTTTCCGCCGCCAAAACCCAGCCGCTGGCTGTTGTGGATTTCAACGCCACATGGTGCGGTCCCTGCCGTATGCTGGCGCCCATTGTGGATCAGCTTGCCGACGAGCTGGACGACCGCGCAGAATTCTACAGCGTGGACGTGGATGAAAACAACGCCTTGGCGCAGCAATTCGGCATCAGCAGCATCCCCTGCCTAGTCGTGCTGAAAAACGGCGTACCCGTTGAGCAGGCGGTCGGCTTCCGTCCCAAATCCGCCGTGCGCGCCATGATCGAAAAGTACCTGTAAGGGGGCGCACCATGCCCTGCAAGGACGAATTAAAACTGGAAAATCAGCTCTGTTTCCCGCTGTATGCCTGCGCCAAGGAGATCACCCGCCGCGCCAAGCCGTTTTTGGACGAGCTGGACCTGACCTACACGCAGTACCTCGCCATGCTGGTGCTGTGGGAGTACGGCACCGTCAGCTGCAAACAGATGGGGCAGCTGCTGTATCTGGATTCCGGCACGCTGACCCCGTTGCTGAAAAAGCTGGAGCAAAAAGGCTACCTGCGCCGCGCGCGCGATGTGCAGGACACCCGCAATCTGCTGGTGGAGCTTACCCCCGCCGGGCAGCAGCTGCAGCAGCGCGCCGCCGCCGTACCCGGTCGTATGGCGTGCTGTATGCAGCTTTCCTGTGCGGAAATCACGCAGCTGCGCACCATTTTAAACAAGCTGCTGGGCTGCCTGCAGGGGTGACACCTCCCCGCCGGGCAACGCCTACCTTATTAAAGAGGAGCGCCCGCACGGCAGGCGCTCCTTTTTTAAGGGCAAAAAAATTGTCCCCGTCCGGTTGCGGCTCCGGGCGGGGACGGGGTTCGGTTTTGGTGTGAGGAGGAATCATGTTCGCAGGGGGCGGTTGCGGCTCCGCTTGTCCCTGTGCTTATACATTACCCGAAAACTACGAAAAAACTATGATGTGGGTATGAACATTTTGTAAATTCCGCCAAGCCGTGCGCCGCGCCGCCGGGAAATTTGCAAAAAGTTCAAAAATTTTTACGCAAAAGGGCGCAAAAACACTTGACGTGTTTGGTATAATACTATTAGCAGTGTAATGTAACTATTGCTAAATAGAGGAATAGAGGTAGACATCCATGGCAGAAAAGAAAACGAAAATCGACATTTTTTCCGGCTTTTTGGGCGCAGGCAAAACCACGCTGATCAAAAAGCTCATCAAAGAAGCCTTCGCCGGGGAGCAGATCGTGCTGATCGAAAACGAATTCGGCGAGATCGGCATTGACGGCGGCTTTATGCGCGAAGCGGGCATTCAGGTCAACGAGCTGAACTCCGGCTGCATCTGCTGCAGCCTGGTCGGCGACTTCCGCGAGGCGCTGAAGAAGGTCGTGGAAACCTACCACCCCGACCGCATCCTCATCGAGCCGTCGGGCGTCGGCAAGCTGAGCGACGTCACCCGCGCCGTGGAGGGCGTGGGCGAGGAGCTGCCCGTCGAGCTGAACAGCTTTGTGACCGTCGCCGACGTGAACAAGGTCAAAATGTATATGAAGAACTTCGGTGAGTTCTACGACGATCAGGTCAGCCATGCGTCCTGCATCATCCTGAGCCGCACCGCCACCGCCGGCGAGGACAAGATTGCCAAGTCCGTGGCGCTGCTGGCAGAAAAGAACCCCACCGCCACCATCGTGACCACCGACTGGAACGCCCTGACCGGCGCGCAGATCGTATCGGTCATGGACGGCAAGCGCGATCTGGTCGCAGAGCTGCTCGCCGAGGCGAAGGCGCACAACGCCGCCCACGCCGGTGAGGAGGAGCATCACCACCATCACCACGACCATGACGAGCATGACCACGACCACGAGTGCTGCCACCACGACCACGACGAGCATGACCACGACCACGATCATGAGTGCTGCCACCACGACCACGATGAGCACGACCATGACCATGAGTGCTGCCACCACGATCACGACGAGCATGACCACGATCACGAGTGCTGCCACCACGACCACGAGCATCATCATGAGCATCACTACGACGAGCATGGCGTGTGCAGCTGCGGGCATCACCACGACCACGACGCGGACGAGATCTTCACCAGCTGGGGCAAGGAAACTGCCCACAAGTACACCCGCGAGGCGCTGGAGAACGCCCTGCACGCGCTGGACAGCGGCGAGTATGGTATGATCCTGCGCGCCAAGGGCATTGTGGACGGCGGCGACACCTGGTATGAGTTCGATATGGTCCCCGGCGAGCATGAGATCCGCCCCTGCTCCGCCGATGTCACCGGCAAGCTGTGCGTCATTGGTTCGCAGCTGAAAGAACATAACATCGCGGAATTGTTCTGCGTCTAAGGCAAGAAAGGAACCGTTATGGCAAAGCAGATTCCCGTTTATCTGTTCGTCGGTCAGCTGGAAAGCGGCAAGACGAAATTCATCCAAGAAACCATGGAGGACCCGCAGTTTGACTCCGGCGACAAGACGCTGCTGCTGGTCTGCGAGGACGGCGAGATCGAGTACGACCCCAGCCGCTTTGCGTTTGGCGGCGTTCACGTTGCCCAGATCGAGGACAAGAGCGAGCTGACGCAGGAAAATCTGGCGGCGCTGGCGGAAAAATCCGGCTGCGGGCGTGTGCTGGTAGAGTACAACGGCATGTGGCTTTTGCAGGATTTGTACGATGCTATGCCGGATAACTGGGTCGTGTTCCAGTGCCTGGCAACGGCGGACGGCACGACCATCAAGACCTACGCGGGCGACAACGCCATGCGCGCCCTGCTGCTGGACAAGCTGCGCGCCAGCGAGCTACTGGTGGTCAACCGCGCCGAGGCGGTCAACGATGACGAGAGCCGCCAGCTGATCCACAAGCTGGTGCGCCAGGCCAGCCGCCGCTGCGACATTGCCTACGAGTTCAAGGACGGCAGTGTCGGCTATGACGACATCCCCGACCCGCTGCCGTTTGACATCAACGCCCCGGTTGTTGAGATCCCCGCCGAGTTCTTTGGCGTGTGGTATATGGACTGCATGGACGAGATGGAAAAATACGACGGCAAGACGGTAAAATTTTTGGCGCAGGTCTGCCAGACCAACCGCGCCGGCAAGGGCTGCTTTGTACCCGGGCGCTTTGCGATGACCTGCTGCGTGCAGGACATCCAGTTTGTGGGCTTCCCCTGCAAGTACGACGACTACAAGAATCTGGAGCAGCGCAGTTGGATCACCCTGACCGCCAAGGTCAACGTGAAGTACCACCCCATTTACAAGGGGCAGACCGCCGGTTCCACCGGTCCGGTGCTGACCGCCCTTGCCATTGAACCCGCCGAAAAGCCGCTGGACGATGTGGTTATGTTTAGTTAAAATTCAGAGTTGAGAGTGCAGAGTTAAGAGTTGAGATAAGGTGTGTCCGCGCAGGCGGACACATTTTTTTATTGCCCCGCCGGGCAAATGGGCGGTTGGCACGAATTTGCCCTTCGCTTGTAGGGGCGAGCATTGCTCGCCCGTGGGGTTTACCCGTCAGGCTGCGTTACCGGGATGGCTGCGCGGGCGACCAATGGTCGCCCCTACGGGTGGTGAATTTTGTTGTCGCAATATTCCGTGACAATGTGGTATTGTCGGTAGGTTTGTAGGGGACGCATAGTTGCGTCCCGTAGCGTTTACCCATTAGGTTGATTTTCCGGGACGGCTGCAACGGGCGGCATATATGCCGCCCCTACGAATGACCCGTAATGTTGTTGTTGCCGTTATGTCGCGGGCGGGGCATGCCCCGCCCCTACCGCTCCGCCTATAATTTTTTGTTGCCGTTAAAAAAATGTCAAAAACACTTGCGTTATGCGGCGGTTTTGCGTATAATAGAATTATGCCCTGGGGGCATTGTGCCCCTAATTACTGTGAAACACACCGAGAGGAGCTTTTACTATGGGTCTGGGTAAAAAAACCATTGATGATGAAAACTACGCCGGCAAGCGTGTGCTGGTTCGCTGCGATTTCAACGTCCCGATGAAGGACGGCGTGATCACCAACGACAACCGTATCAACGCGGCTCTGCCGACCATTAAAAAGCTGATTGCCGACGGCGCCAAGGTCATTCTGTGCAGCCATCTGGGCAAGCCCAAGAACGGTCCCGAGGCTAAGTTCAGCCTGGCTCCCGTTGCGGTCCGCCTGAGCGAGAAGCTGGGTCAGCCCGTTGTTTTTGCCGATGACGACAACGTCGTGGGCGACAACGCCAAGGCTGCGGTTGCCACCATGGGCAACGGCGATGTGGTTCTGCTGCAGAACACCCGTTTCCGCAAGGAAGAAACCAAGAACATCCCCGCTTTCAGCGAGGAGCTGGCTTCTTTGGCTGACGCTTATGTGGACGACGCCTTCGGCTCCTGCCACCGCGCCCACTGCTCCACCGCCGGTGTTACCGACTACGTCAAGGATACCGCTGTCGGCTACCTGATGGAAAAGGAGATCAAGTACCTCGGCAACGCCGTGAACGA
>CAKTAS010000101.1:0-5409 GCA_934529095.1 uncultured Gemmiger sp.
TAAAGGTCTGGTCCCCTTTCCACACCGCCGTGGGCGGGCGCTAAGCCCGCCCACGGCTTTTTTATGCGAAAGACGCCAATTTCGTACAAAAACCCCCTTTTATGCCCTGTTATTTTTTTGGCAGAGTGGTATAATAGAAGTAACCAATTGGGGACACCCAAATTAACCGGAGGTATGTAACTATGAAGATCATTCGCGCAAAGGACTACTACGACATGTCCCGCAAGGCGGCCAACATCATCTCCGCACAGGTCATCATGAAGCCTGACTGTGTGCTGGGTCTGGCCACCGGCGGCACCCCTGTGGGCACCTACAAGCAGCTGGTCGATTGGTACAACAAGGGTGATGTGGACTTCTCGGAAGTGACCACCGTCAACCTGGACGAGTACCGCGGTCTGCCCAAGGAGCATCCCGAAAGCTACTGGAGCTTTATGCACCGCAATCTGTTTGATTTGGTCAACATCCGACCCGAAGCCATCAACCTGCCCGACGGCACCAACATGGACGCCGATGCCGAATGTGCCCGCTATGACGCCGTTATTAAGCATGTCGGCGGCGTTGACCTGCAGCTGCTGGGCATCGGCCATGACGGCCACATCGGCTTTAACGAGCCTAACGAGGCTTTTGAGCTGGGCACCCACTGCGTGGATCTGAAGCCCGAAACCATCGAGGCGAACAAGCGCTTCTTTGACAACAACGAGGAGTTGGTTCCCAAACAGGCCTACACCATGGGCATCAAGACCATCATGCAGGCCCGCAAGGTGCTGATGGTTGCCAACGGCGCCGGCAAGGCCGAGATCATCAAGAAGGCGTTCTTCGGCCCCGTTACCCCCGAAGTGCCCGCCAGCATCCTGCAGATGCACCCCGACTTCATTCTGGTCGGTGACGAGGAAGCCCTCAGCCTGATCTGAAGGCAGGAGGTTTGACTGCTATGATTATCAAAAATGCCAAGGTGTTCAGCGACGGCTGCCGCTTTGTGGAAAAAGATGTAATTATCCGTGACGGGCGCATCGTCTTTGGCGCCCCTGCGCTGGAAAACGAGGAGATCGTCGATGCCGAGGGCGCCTACGCCCTGCCGGGTCTGGTGGATATCCACTTCCACGGCGCGGTCGGTCACGACTTCTGCGACGCGGACGAAGCCGGTCTGCAAGCGATTGCGGATTTTGAGGCAAGCAAGGGCGTGCTGGCAATTTGCCCCGCCACCATGACCTTCAGCGAGGAAATCCTCAACGGAATTATGGACGTGGCAGCTGCCCACAAAAACGGCAAGGGTGCCGATCTGGTCGGCATCAATATGGAAGGTCCCTACATCAGCCCCAAAAAGGTGGGCGCGCAGAACCCCAAGTATGTTATGGGCGCTGACGCCGCGATGTTCCGCCGCCTGCAGGCGCGCAGCGGCGGGCTGATCAAGCTGGTGGACGTGGCACCCGAGGAGCCGGGCAACCTGGACTTTATCAAGGAATGTCATGATGAAGTGCGCATTTCCATTGCCCATACCTGCACCGACTACGACACCGCCAAGGCAGCCTTTGCCGCCGGTGCCAGCCATATGACCCACCTGTACAACGCGATGCCCGGCATCACCCACCGTGACCCCGGTCCCATCATTGCCGCGCTGGAGGAGGGTGCCGAGGTCGAGCTGATCACCGACAACGTGCATATCCACCCCGCCATGGTGCGCTTTACCTTTAACACCTTCGGCGATGACCATGTGATTCTGATTGCCGACAGTATGATGGCGTGCGGTCTGCCCGACGGGCAGTACAGCTTGGGCGGTCAGGCGGTCACCGTCAAGGGACCCCGCGCCACCCTGACCGAGCAGCCCGGCACCATTGCCGGCAGCGCAACCTGCCTGTATGACTGTATGCGCCGCGCCGTGCTGGATATGGGCGTGCCGCTGGAAAGCGCCGTCCGCGCCGCCACACTGAACCCTGCCCGCAGCATCGGCGTGGATGCCGACTACGGCAGCCTGGAAGCCGGGCGCTGGGGCAACGTGGTGCTGGCAGACGAAAACCTGAACATCCGCAAGGTGATCCGCCGCGGTGAAATTTTGAAGTAAAAGTACAGGATCTGTACAAATTTCTTGGCAAAACCATTGAAACCGACCACAAAATTCGGTATAATAGAGGTATGATATGATTTGCCAAAGGGGGATTTTTTATGCCTATCTCTGAACCTACTGCCGTGTTTTCCATTCGTGACGAGCGCGATATGGAAATTAAACAGGCGGTTTTGCAGGTGTACCGCGCGCTGGAGGAGAAGGGCTACAACCCCATTAACCAGCTGGTTGGCTATATCCTCAGCGAGGACCCGACCTACATCACCACCTACAAAAATGCCCGCGCCATCATCCGCCGCATTGACCGCGACGACCTGTTGCAGGCGTTGGTGCGTGACTATGTAAAGGGCTGATACAGCAAAAAGAAAACAGGCATCGGAAATTTCCGATGCCTGTTTTTTTATGAAAACGGAAGAAGCTTTTGGTAAAATTACTGATCCTGCGCGCTGAACAGCTGCGGGGCAGCCTTGTAGATCAGCACAGCGGCGACCGTGGTCATAATGGTTTCGGGCAGCATATAGCTGCCGTTGTAGGTCAGGCTGAAGGTCCAAGCGGCAAGACCGTCGCTCAGGTTGCCCCAAATCAGCACGCCGGAGAGGAAGCTGCACAGAAAACGGATGCCGCACACGGCAGCGGTACCCACGGCAACGCCCGCCAGCTTGTTCTTAAAGGGCTTGGCAATGCCGCCTGCCAGACCCAGCAGGCTGAACGCCAGCACATAGTCCAGCAAAATCATACCCACCAAGGGCAGCAGACCCGGGGTCGGGGGTGCGTAAAAGCCCAGCAGCATCTGCAGCAGGCTGTTTACAAAGCCGGTGAACAGACCCCACTTGACGCCGTGGCGGAAGGAGATCAGCACGAACGGCAGCATACTGAACAGGGTGATGGAACCGCCGTTGGGCAGCTCGTAGATTTTGATGTTCGCCAGAACAGTGCCCAAGGCGATCATCAGGGCGCACTCGACCAGAGTGCGGGTCTTGGAATAGGTTTTGGACATACGGACACATCCTTTTACAATAGTACATAAAAACAAGTGTTTGCCAAGAAAAACGCGCCTGCAAAAAGATGCAGGCGCGTACAGGTATGACAATATTGCCAAACTTCCTACGCCGGCATTACCCGGATCAGGTTCAAGGCGGCACGAAGCTGCGGTTTGCTTCAATCTCAGCCGAGGATGCCCCTCAGCGCCCCTGTTTCTATGTCCATTACCCAGTATACACCCTTTTGGCGGCTTGTCAAGCGGTTGCGCTTCCTTTATAATAAAGGTATACAGAAAAAACGGGGGCGCGTTATGCAAAAACTTTTACGGTGGGCAAAACAGCACAAGACCGCGTGGGCGGCACTGGCGGCAGGGCTGGCGGCGCTGGGAGCATTTTATGCCCTGCGGGGCAGCCGGGCGCTGATGGATGCGTGGCTGCAGGCGGTGTCTATGCCGGTGAAGCGCGCGGTGTCCTTTTTGGTGGACCCGCTGCCGTTCAGCGCCTGCGAACTGGGCGCAACCGTGCTGATTTTAGCGGCACTCGTTTTGCTGGTGCGCGCCCTGCGGCGCGGAAAATCCGCCGTGGCGGGCTGGGTGCTGCATCTGGCGGTGCTGCTGGTCTGGGGCTATGCGGGGGTGTGCGCCCTGTGGGGTACCCAATATTACGGCACATCCTTTGCGCAAAAGGCGGGGATGGACGCCCCGCCCGTCAGCGTGGAGCAGCTGGCTGCCGTGACGCAGTATTTTGCGGACCGCGTGGCGGAAACCGCCGACACGGTACCCCGCGACGAAGCCGGGGTCTACGCCGTACCCAAAGCGGACAGTATGCAGGGGTACAGCGGCTTGTATGACCCGCTTGTGCAGCGCTGGGCGTTTTTGCAGGGACCGGAGCGCCGCCCCAAGCCCGCCTTTTACTCCAAGCTGATGAGCGCGTGGGGCTTTACCGGCTACCTTTGCCCGCTGGTGGGGGAGAGTACCCTGAATATGGACAGCCCCGCCGTCTTTTTACCGGTGACCATCGCACACGAGCTGGCGCACCAGCGCGGCGTGGCTGCCGAGCAGGAGGCAAACTTTGTGGGCATTCTGGCGGCAACGGGCAGCGGCGACGCCGCGTATGCGTATTCCGGCTGGCTGTTCGGGTATCTGCATCTTTCCAACGCGCTGTACAGCGTTGCGCCCGATGCCGCATCTGCCGGGTATGCCGCGCTGCCCGCGGGTGCCAAGGCGGACCTTGCGGACAACAACGCCTACTGGAAGCAGTGGGAGGGTCCGGTGCGCACCACCGGCGAAAAGGTCTACACCGCATTTTTGCAGGGCTACGGGCAGACGCTGGGTATGCGCAGCTACGGCGCGTGCGTGGATTTGCTGGTGGAGGAATTTCTGCCCTATACAAGCGGTAGTATATCGGCGGGGCAGTGACCACAACGCGGCAAAGAAAACCCGCTGAATCGGCAAAATTTACAACTTTTCTATTGCGAAACCGGGCGCGGATGTGCTATTATACATACTGTACTATTGTAAGCGGAAATTGCAAAAAAAGGAACCGTGAGGACAGGAATGTTCAACAGAAGAAATCCGATGAAATATTTTTCCGGCAGTGCGCTGGCGCGGCTGCCGATCTATAAGCTGGCGGCGGGCAGTATGGCGGTGGTTATGACCGTCGGCGTAGGTGCCGGTGTGTTTGCGGCGGGCTATGTACCCCAAAGCGAGCCGGCACCGCAGCCGGCTGCCACTGCCACCCCGACCCCCACGCCCACCCCAACGGCGACCCCCACCCCGACCCCCACGCCGGAGCCGGACAAGCCGCTGGAGGCGGAGGTCACGGTGGTGCAGCAGGATATCGGCGTGCAGCTGTTTGTGCTGCCCGTGCAGCAGCCGGAGCCGGAGCCGACCCCGGCAGCCGGTGCGGCGGCAAGCAAGCCGACCGCCACGCCCACCCCGACGGCGACCCCCACCGATGCGGAGCCGGCTGAACGCCAGCCCCTGTTGGACGTGGAGGCGACTGTCAGCGTGACCGATGCCAAGGGCAAAGCCACCCTGTACAGCGTGGACACGACCACCGGCACCGTGCTGGTGGAGGACGCCGCCCCCGGCAATTACATTGTGGCAGTGCAGCCCATGACGGGCTACATCGTGCCGGACGCCCAGACCGTCACGGTCAAGGAAAAGGTCGTCTACAAGGCGGACACCCAAGCTGTCAAGGAAAAAATCGTGCAGGCAACGCAGGTCAACGAAAAGGTCGAGGACTCTGCCAGCAAAAATGAGGGCAGCGCCCCCATCCAGAACGAGGTGCAGGACACCGTCGCCTATGCCGACAGCGCCAAAACCGAAAAAGAGCGCGTGATGGTTTACACCGCCAAGCTCAGCAGCA
>CAKTAS010000102.1:0-5392 GCA_934529095.1 uncultured Gemmiger sp.
GTGATGACCTCCTTGGGCAGCTCAATGCCCACCTTGGCCAGCTCGTCCCGCAGCTCGGCGGCTTGGGGTACGTCCAGATGGTAGCTGTGCAGCCTTTGCGTCTGGCTGAACACCTGCTCGGGCGTACCCTCCATCACAATGCGTCCCCGGCTCATAACCAGCACGCGGTCGGCCTGGGCGGCTTCCTCCATATAATGGGTGATGGATACAATGGTGATGCCCGCCTCGCGCAGCTGGCGGATCGTGCGCATGACCTGTGCGCGTCCGTGGGGGTCCAGCATCGCCGTTGCTTCGTCCAGAACCAGGCAGTCGGGGCGCATGGCGATGACGCCCGCAATGGCAACGCGCTGCTTTTGCCCGCCGGACAGCTTATACGGCGCTGCCTCGCGCTTTTCGTAGATGCCTGCCAGCTTCATTGCTTCGTCGATGCGGGTGCGGATCTCCGCCGGCGGCACGCCCAGATTTTCCGGCGCAAAGGCGACGTCCTCCTCCACGATGGTGGCAACGATCTGGTTGTCGGGGTTCTGGAACACCATGCCCACCTTCTGGCGGACATCGTAGAGATGCTCCTCGCTGCGGGTGTCCATATCCTCCACCAGCACAGTGCCGGTTTCGGGCAGCAAAATGGCGTTGAAATGCTTCGCCAAGGTGCTTTTGCCGCAGCCGTTCGCGCCCAGCACCGCCACAAACTCGCCTCGGCGAATCTCCATCGAAACGCCGTCCACCGCATAGCGGGGCTGTTCGGGGTCATAGCGGAATTTTACGTCCTGCACGCGCAGCATAGGGTTTTCATTCGGCATAGTTTCACTTCTCCCAAACGGCGGTTGCACCGCAGGGCACCACACCGCCCGTGGCGGAAACCGGCAAGCCGATCTCGTCACAGTGGGTGTAGCCGCCCTTGACGGGGCAAAGCGTCGTCTTGACAATATACTCCATCACGGCGGGGCTTAACCCCTCGGTGTAGGAGTTGATGGCAAAAAACAGCGGGTCATCGCTCAAAACCTGTTCCGTCAGGGTGATCAGGTCGTAGACGTTGTCCTCCAGCTTCCAGATCTCGCCCCCGGGACCGCGCCCGTAGCTGGGCGGGTCCATAATAACGGCATCGTAGCGGCTGCCGCGGCGCAGCTCGCGCTGCACAAACTTGACGCAGTCGTCCACGATCCAGCGGCAGGGGCGGTCTGCCAGCTTGCTGGCGGCGGCGTTTTCGCGCGCCCAAGCCACCATCCCCTTGCTGGCGTCCACATGGGTGACCGATGCGCCCGCCGCCAGGCACGCCAGCGTGGCGCCGCCCGTGTAGCCGAACAGGTTCAGCACCCGGATGGGGCGCCCGGCGGCGCGGATCTTTTCCTGATACCACGCCCAGTTTACCGCCTGTTCGGGGAAAACGCCGGTGTGCTTAAAGCCCGTGGGGCTGACGATCAGCGTCAGGTCGCCCCAGCGGATATTCCATTTTTGCGGCAGCTTTTTGTGGTAGTTCCACTGCCCGCCGCCCTTGGCGGAACGGTAGTACACGGCGTCCGCCTTGGCCCACAGGGGGCTGGTCTCGTCGTTTTTCCAGATGACCTGCGGGTCGGGACGGATCAGCAGTGTGCTGCCCCAGCGTTCCAGACGGTTGTGGTTGGTGGCATCCAGCAGTTCGTAATCCTGCCATGTATCGGCGGGGCGCATAGGCGGTTCTCCTTACTTATTCAGAATACGTTGTTTGATGATTTCGGCAATGCGGTCGGCGCTGGCTTGGATGGCCTGCTGGTCCTGACCTTCGACCATAACGCGGATCTTCGGCTCGGTGCCGGAAACGCGCACCAGCACGCGCCCCATACCCATCAGGTTCTGCTGCTCGCTCTCGATATATCCGGCGATGTACTCGTCCTCTTTGTACGCCTGCTTCTGATCCTTGTCCGCCACGAGGTTGATCAGCACCTGCGGGTACTTGGTGTACACGGCATTCAGGTCGCTCATCTTGGCGCCGTTTTCCGCCTTTTTGCGTGCCAGAACTTTCAGCAGCTTACCGGCGGTCAGCTCGCCGTCGCCGGTGGTGGCATGGTGCAGGAAGATCACATGACCGCTCTGCTCGCCGCCGATGGCATAGCCGCTGGCGCGCATCTCCTCCAGCACATAGCGGTCGCCCACGGCGGTGCGGGCGGTCTGGATGCCGATGGATTCCATATACTTCATAAAGCCGAGGTTGGACATAACGGTGACCACGGCGGTGTTGCCGTCCAGACGACCGCGCTCTTTCATATCCGCGCCGACCAGGGCGATGATCTTGTCGCCGTCCATCTCGGCACCGTTTTCGTCGCAGCCCAGGCAGCGGTCGGCGTCGCCGTCAAAGGCAATGCCGCAGTCGTAGCCGCCCGCCTTAACGGCAGCTTCCAGCGCCTCCAGATGGGTGGAGCCGCAGCCGTCATTGACCGACACGCCGTCCTGCTCCATACCCATAAAGCCGCACTCGCAGCCAAGGGTGGGGAACAGCTGCTTTGCCACGTTGGCGGAAGCACCGTTGGCGCAGTCGAACAGGACTTTCAAGCCGGTGAGGTCTGCGTCGATATGCTCGCGCAGGTAATCGACATAGTCCGCCACGGCGGTGGTGCAGGTGTGGATGCGCCCGATGTCGGCACCTTCTGCCAGACGGATCCCGGCGCAGTTGTTAAAGACGTGTTCCTCGATCTGGTTTTCGACCTCGTCGGGCAGCTTGTAGCCGTCGCCCTTGAAGATTTTGATGCCGTTGAATTCCATCGGGTTGTGGGAAGCGGAAATCATAATGCCGGCGTCCGCCTGATATTTGCGCACCAGATACGCCACGCCGGGGGTGGGGATGACGCCCAGCAGCACGACATCCGCGCCGACGCTGCACAGACCGGCAGCCAGCGTGGATTCCAGCATATCGCCGGAAACGCGGGTGTCCTTGCCGATGAGGATCTTGGGGCGGTGACCGTCCAGCTGGGTCAGCACAGCCGCCATACCGCGACCGATCTTCAGCGACAATTCACAGGTCAAGTCCTTGCCCGCCACGCCGCGGACACCGTCGGTACCAAAAAGTTTACCCATAATACAATCATCCTTTCGTACTGTAGCTCTATGATTTGGTGGTTATATCGTGATTTATGAAAAACAGGGAATTGATTTTGAATCTGTACCCCGTTTTCTCCTTAAAACATCGTCTGCTGCCCGTCGATATCATCGAACCGCCGGGGCACTGCCATATGCAGATGCTCATAGGCAAGGCGGGTCACGCAGCGCCCGCGCGGGGTGCGTGTCAGCATACCCATCTGCATCAGGTACGGCTCGCAGATGTCCTCCAGCGTCACGCTCTCCTCGCCCAGCGCCGCCGCCAGCGTTTCCAGCCCCACCGGTCCGCCGTTGTACATCTCAATGATGGCACGCATCAGGCTGCGATCCAACTCATCCAGACCCAGCTCGTCAATGTCCATCCAACGGCGCGCCTCGACGGCGGTTTCCTTGTCAATGGTGCCGTCCCCCTGCACGGTGGCAAAGTCGCGCACGCGCTTGAGCAGACGGTTGGCGATACGCGGCGTACCGCGGGCGCAGCGCGCCAGCTCCAGCGCGCCTTCCTCGGTGATGGGGATGCCCAGAATGCCCGCGCTGCGGGTGATGATCTGCCCCAGCTCCTGGGGGCTGTACGGCTCCAGCTTCAGCAAAATGCCAAAGCGGTCGCGCAAAGGTCCCGTCAGCTGCCCGGCGCGGGTAGTGGCGCCGATCAGCGTAAAGCGCGGCAAATTGATGCGGATGCTCTGCGCACTGGGACCCTTGCCGATCATAATATCCAGCGCGTAGTCCTCCAGCGCAGGGTACAGAACCTCCTCCACCTGGCGGGACAGGCGGTGAATTTCGTCGATAAACAGCACATCGCCCTCCTGCAGGTTGGTCAGCAGGGCTGCCAGATCGCCGGGCTTTTCGATGGCAGGACCGGAGGTGATGCGGATCTGCACGCCCATCTCCTGCGCCACAATGCCCGCCAGCGTGGTTTTGCCCAACCCCGGCGGACCGTACAGCAGGACGTGATCCATCGGCTCACCGCGCTGCTGGGCTGCCCGCAGGTAAACGCGCAGGTTGCCCTTGGCTTTGGTCTGCCCCACATAGTCCTCCAGCGTTTTGGGGCGAAGGCTGTTTTCCTCCGCATCGGCGGGGCTTGCATCGGGGCTGACCAGCCGGCTGGGGTCTACGGTAAATTCCTGATTCATTCTCTACCCTCTTTCATCTTGCGCGGGACAGGCTGCGCAGCGCCACTTTGATAATTTCCTGCACGGGCAGCGTTTCGTCCACACGCGCCACGGCAGCGGCGGCATCGCTGGGGCTGTAGCCCAGGCTGACCAGCGCAGCCACCGCCTGTGCGGGTGCCGAGCTGGGCGCGGGCGCTGCAAAGTCCCCGGCAAAGCCGGTACCCTCGGCAAGACCCTTGCCGACCTTGTCCTTCAGCTCCAGCGCAATGCGCTGCGCCAGCTTGGGACCCACGCCGCTTGCCTTGGTAAACGCCTTGTGGTCGCCGCTGGATGCCGCCAGCGCGACCTTTTCGGGACTCATCACCGATAGGATGGACAGCCCCGCCTTGGGACCCACACCGGAAACGGCGGTCAGCATTTTAAAGCAGTCCCGCTGCTCCAGCGTGGCAAAGCCGTACAGCGAAACGTCGTTTTCGGTCACGTTCATCACGGTGTAAACGGTTCCCTCCTGCCCCGGGGCGGGCAGGCTTTCGCCGGTGGTGGCAGGGATCTGCACCCAGTACCCCACGCCGCCGCAGCTGATGACCACGGCATCCAGCGATTTTTTTATGATTTTTCCTGTCAGACAGTAGATCATCTTGTTACCTCTATATAAATAGGTAGGCGCTTCAGCGCACGGGCGTACCCATCAGGCGGCTGCGGCTGCAATGGCAGTGCGCGATCGCCATACCCAAGGCGTCGGCGGTGTCGTCCGGCTTGGGTATGCTTTCCAGATGCAGCATCATACGGGTCATTTCCTGGATCTGCTTTTTCACCGCCTTGCCGTAGCCGGTAATGGCTTGCTTGACCTGCATGGGGGTGTACTCGTAGATAGGGATGCCGCACTGCGCAGCCGCCAGCAGAATGACCCCGCGCGCCTCCGCCACACCGATCACGGTGGTCTGGTTGTGCTGATAGTACAGCTTTTCGATGGAGAGCGCCTCCGGCTGGTAGCGGCGGCAGATGTCCAGCACGCCGTCGTAGATCTCGGTCAGGCGCTGCTCAAACGGGGTGTCCTTCTCGGTGATGACGGCGCCGTACCCCACCGGGGCAAACCGATTGCCGACATATTCAATGACCCCCCAGCCCACAATGGCGTAACCGGGGTCGATTCCCAAAACCCGCATGACCTGCACCTCTCCATAGTAATACAGATACAGTATAGCACAAAA
>CAKTAS010000103.1:0-5317 GCA_934529095.1 uncultured Gemmiger sp.
GCCCTACGGGGCAACAAAAAACACCCGCCTTCGCAGGCGGGTATTCGCATCGTATCAGGTAATTTTCAGCGCGCGCTGCACGCGGTACACAAGGTACCGGAACAGCCCCGCGATCAGGCTGCACTCCACCCACAGGTAGTTGGGCAGGTCGCGCCAGCGAAAGCGCGGCTTGTCCAGCTTGGGCAGGGCGATCCACGCCTCATGAAAGCCCTTGGCGTAGTCGTTGCCAAAGCCGCGCAGCCGGAACATGAGCACCTTTAACAGGTAGCCCAGCAGCATCGGCACAAAGTTCAGCACCAGCATCAGCAGCGGCTGGTTTTTGTAGGGCAGCAAAATGCTGTTGCGCCCGCTCTGGATGCTCTTAAACGGGTTGTAGCGCACCGCGCCGGTGGTCGCGCCGCAGATATGGCGGCAGCGGGCGGTGGGGCAGTACACGTTGCGCCAGCCGCGGTTGTTGGCACGCCAGCTTAAATCCACGTCCTCGTAATAGGCAAAAAAGTTCTCGTCAAAGGTGCCGATCTCGTCCAGCACCGCCTTGCGGTACAGCGCCGCGCCGCCGCACGCGCTGAACACACGGCAGGGTTTTGTATAACGTTCGGCGCGCAGCCCGTCGCCGCGCTTGCAGGCAAAGCCCAGAATCGTCACATAATCGCCCGCGTCGTCCGCCAGATGCGGCTCGTAGTAGCGCAGCATCAGGCTGCTCACGGCAAAAATGCGGGGGTCGGCGTCGGCGGTGCGCAAAAGCTCCGCCAGCCATGTCGGCTCGGCAAAGGCGTCGTTGTTGAACAGCGCCACATACTCGCTTTTTGCCAGCGCAATGCCTTGGTTGACGGCGTGCGAAAAGCCGGTGTTCTCGGCATTTTCGATCAGCGTATAGCGCGGATGCCCTTGGTAGCTGCGGGCAATGGCAAGGCTTTCGTCGGTGGAGCCGTTGTCCACGACGATCAGTTCAAAGTCCTGCTCGGTCTGCTGCCAGATGCTCTCGATGGAGTCGCGCAGCCAGCCGGCGCCGTTCAGGTTGGGGATAATTACAGTTGCTTTCACGTCGGCTCCTTTTAGTCCAGCAGCAGGCTGCGGTCCAGCTGGGTGTTCAAGATGATCTGCGTGTTGGTCGAGCCGAGCTTCTGCATACGGGTCAGCAGATGCTCCAGCGCGTCAATGTCGGTGCAGCTTACCTTGACCATAAAGTTGTAGCTGCCGGTCACGCGGTAGCATTGCAGCACCTGCGGCTCCTCGTCCACCAGCGACAAAAAATCCGCGCGGGTGGCGGCGTCCACCAGCACCGAGATCAGCGCCTCGACCCGGGCAGGGGTGTCGGGGCGGTGCAGCACCACGGTGTACCCGGCAATGACGCCCTCCTGCTCTAAACGATGGATACGGCTGGACACGGCGGGGCTGGTCAGGCTGACGTGCTGGGCAATGTCTTTGACGGGCATACGTGCATTTTCGGCTAAGAGTTGAACGATCTTGTGGTCTAATTCATCCATGGGGAACTTCCTCTTTCTTGGGTTTGTATATTGCGCACAGAAAAAATAAAATCAAGAAAAAACGCCTTGTGCGGTTTGCATATCGTTCCAAAAGTAAATTTGGCGAAAAATTACTAAATAAAATTAAGTCATTTCTGCAATATTATAATCTTTTGAAAAAGAAAATACAAGGGGGATGTTTGACATTTTAAGAAAAAAGGGTATAATAATTATTGTAATCAACAAAGACATTCACTGACCTTTATATACTTTCCCACCCCTCTATGCACAAAAGCCTGCAGATTTCTGCGGGCTTTTGTGTTTTTCTGCTTTTTTCGCCGGGCAATATATTTTTTGGCTTTCTGCGGTTTAGCTCTTGCATCCGGCGCTGCTTCGTGGTATAATCACCGTAACGGCAAAGGCGCTGTTTGACAGGGACATCCTGTCAAACGGCGTCTTTTTTGTTTTGCCGCCGATAGGAGTGCAGAAAATATGGAAAAAAATCCCCGCTATATCGACATTGATTACACCAAATACGCCCCCGACATCCCCGAGGATGCCCGCGAGGTCTACTACGGTCTGCCCCGGCACGTCCAGTTTTGCAAGGAGTGCGTGATGAGCAACCAGAAGCCCAACTCCTGCTATGAGTTCGAGCACACCGCCCAATCGCTGAAAAAGACGATGGTCATTCAGGAGGACGGCGTCTGCGATGCCTGCCACGCCTGCCACAACAAAGCCAACGGTCACATCGACTGGGCGCTGCGCGAAAAAGAGCTGCGCGAGCTGTGCGACGAATACCGCAAGACCGACGGCAGCTATGACTGCCTTGTCCCCGGCTCCGGCGGCAAGGACAGCTTTTACGCCGCCCACCTGCTGAAATACAAGTACGGTATGCACCCGCTGACCGTGACGTGGGCGCCCCACATCTACACGCCGTGGGGCTGGGACAATATGCAGGCGTGGATCCACGCCGGGTTCGACAACTACCTGTGTACCCCCAACGGGCAGACCCACCGCCTGCTGACCCGCCTTGCCACCGAAAACCTGTTCCACCCGTTCCAGCCGTTTATCCTGGGGCAAAAGCAGCTGGCACCCAAGATGGCAGCCAAGTTCGGTATCCCGCTGGTGTTCTACGGCGAGAACGAGGCGGAGTTCGGCAACCCCATTGCCGACAACAACTCCGCCCTGCGCGACGAGCATTTTTTTGCCGTGAACGACTACGACCACATTTATCTGGGCGGCGTCAGCCTGCGCGAGCTGGAGGAGGACTACAAGGTGGACAAGGCGGACCTTGCCATCTACCTGCCGGGCGAAACCAGCAACCTCGAGAAGAACCACATTCAGGTGCGGTATCTGGGCTATTACGAAAAATGGCACCCGCAGGGCGCGTACTATTACAGCGTGGAGCACGGCGGTTTCCGCCCCGCGCCCGAGCGCACGCAGGGTACCTACTCCAAGTACAATTCCATCGACGATAAGATCGACGATTTCTTCTACTACACGACCTACATCAAGTACGGCATCGGGCGCACGACCTACGACGCCGCGCAGGAGATCCGCAACGAGGAGATCACGCTGGACGAGGCAAAGGCGCTGTGCAAGAAGTTTGACGGCGAATACCCCGACCGCTTTGAGAAGGAGATTTTCCAGTATCTTTCGATCGACCGCAAAAACTTCCCGCAGGCGTCCCGCTGCTTTGAGCAGCCCAAGATGGACCGCGAATACTTCATGCACCTTGCCGACCGTTTCCGCTCGCCGCATCTGTGGAAGTGGGAGGACGGTATGTGGAAGCTGCGCCACACCCCCTACGAGGGCGACAGCGAGGTGCTGTGGGGCGACCCCAAAGGCACGCACCACGAAATGTAACGGCAGCACACCCACCACCCGTTTCTTCAAACTTTTTCAACAAAGGGGACCTGAATTGTGAAAAAACTCCGCCTGATTGCCCGGCTGGACGTCAAGGACGAAAACCTCGTCAAGGGCATCCAGCTTGAGGGGCTGCGCAAGCTCGGCAACCCCAACGACTTCGCCAAGCGCTACTATGAGCAGGGCATTGACGAGCTGCTGTACATCGACATCGTTGCCAGCCTGTACAACCGCAACAATTTAAGCGACATCGTGCGCAAAACCGTGGACGAGGTGTTCATCCCCGTCTGCGTGGGCGGCGGTCTGCGCAGTGTGGAGGATGTGCGCGCCATTCTGGCGGCAGGTGCCGATAAGGTCGCCATCAACACGGCTGCCATCAAGCGCCCCGCGCTGATCACCGAGGTTGCCGAAGCCTTCGGCAGCCAGTGTATGGTGTTGTCCATCCAAGCCAAGCGCAGCCGCACCTGGCCGGGACGGTGGGAGGCTTACTACGACAACGGACGCGCCCATTCCGGCTATGACGTTGTCGAGTGGGCAAAGCGCGGCGCGGCGCTGGGTGCCGGGGAGATCCTGCTTACCAGCGTCGATTGCGAGGGGCTGCAAGCCGGTATGGATCTGGAGCTGATCCGCGCCGTGACCGAAGCCGTAAGCGTGCCGGTGATCTGCGGCGGCGGCGTGGGCTGCGGCGACGACATTGCCGACGCTGCCAACGCCGGGGCGGATGCCGTGGCGTGCGCCGCCGTATTGCATTATAATAAGGAAAGCGTTGCGGAATTGAAGGACGATCTGCGCGCTGACGGTGTGGAGGTGCGCTGCGTATGAAGGTAACCATTGTCAACTACGGGCTGTCCAATTTGCTGAGCGTGCAGCGCGCCTTTGCGCATCTGGGTGCCGAAACGCTGACGACCGGCGACGCGCAGGACATTTTGCGCGCCGATGCGCTGGTTTTGCCCGGCGTGGGGGCATTCCGGGACGGTATGGCGGGGCTTGACCGGCTGGGTCTGGTGGAGCCGCTGCGGCAAAAGGCGCAGAGCGGCACGCCGTTTTTGGGCATTTGTCTGGGTATGCAGATGCTGTTTGACGAGTCCGAGGAGTTCGGGCATTACGCCGGGCTGGGGCTGATCCCGGGGCGGGTGGTGCGCCTGCCCGACACCGCCGCCGACGGCACCCCGCAGCGCGTGCCGCACGTCAACTGGGACCCGCTGCTGCCCGCCGGGGGACGCACGGATTTCTCCGGCACGCCCTTGGCGCTGCTGCACCCCGGCGAGGAATGTTATTTTATTCATAGCTACGAAGCAAAACCCGCCAACGACGCCGACCGCCTTGCCGACACGCGCTACGGCGGACGCCCGGTGTGCGCCGCCGCTATGCGCGGCAGCGTGCTGGGCTGCCAGTTCCACCCCGAAAAATCCGGTGACGTCGGTCTGCGCATTTTGCAGCAATTTTTGCAGATACGGTAATAATGAATAGAATGGTTTGCCTTGTAGGGGCGGCATAAATGCCGCCCGTTGCAGCCATCCGGGCAATGCAGCCTAACGGGTAAACCGCACGGGACGCATATATGCGTCCCCTACAAACCTGCCGAAAACAGGCGTTTAGCCTATAATTGCCTGTTTTCCGGCAATTTGTAGGGAGGGGTCTTGACCCCTCCTTACTGCCTTACGGAAACGCGAACCTGCCGGGAAGATTGCGAACTTTCGGTAGGTTTGTAGGGAACGGTCTTGACCGTTCCGTGCGACATTCCGGGTGGTGCGATATACCGTGAAACCACGCGCCCTACATTACTACCCGCAAAAGGGCTTTGGAGTCAAAAAATGCCGCCCCACGGGCGGCATACCTTATCTCAACTCTAAACCCTCCACTCTTAACTCTAAAAAAAGGACGCAGTTTCTTACGAAACTGCGTCCTTTTGGTTGGGCCGGCCGGATTTGAACCGACGGATGGAGGAGTCAAAGTCCTCTGCCTTACCGCTTGGCGACGGCCCA
>CAKTAS010000104.1:0-5246 GCA_934529095.1 uncultured Gemmiger sp.
AAAAAAGCCGGTGCAGATGTTTCCATCTGCACCGGCGGTCTTACTTCTTCGGAGTCATAAGCCTCATAACCCTTATTCGTTATTTTTCGGACTGGTCACTCAAAATCATAGGAACCGCATCCTATCTGTTGCGAAGTTTTTTAAACCCTTGGCTAATCTTACGCGTTCATGGGAGTATCCCTTTTCTGAATGGTTCGTAGTTTCGGGTCTGGGTCTGATGCTGAGGGCAACCCCTCTTAACTCTTGTACATTGGAGTATCTCCTTGTTGATCAGGTGAATTTCAGGCTTCTTTGGTTCGGTGGAGTGATAACGGTCATCTCTACCAGCCTTCTTTCTCTTGATCTATGTAACACGCTGAGGTCTTTCGGGTGGGCGGCCTCTGCGCTTTGCTAATCAAAAGTTGGTGAACCAGGCATCGCTAAATTTTCTTTTACAGGGTATGCCCTGCGGCTTTGGATGTGGTTCTTACTTTGTCAGCCAGCGCAGACCCGCCGGTGATGAATGGGATCTTTAAAGTTTGCCATCGGGTCTGAGCCTCCTTTCTTACGAATCCTGCCGGCGAGCCTTTGTTTTGTCTTTCCTGCTCTGATGCCCTCATGCTTTTGGATCGGAGTCCCTAAAGTGTTTCTGTTTGATCTTTCGATCTCAGAAAATCTTCTTTAAGCTGTCGATCGTTCCATGACCGGTCTTTGTGTGAGCTTTGGGAAAGTGGCTTCACTTGGAAGTTTGTCTTCCTTATCTCCGGCTGTTTTCTTTCTGTGACTATACTATACCACACCCTTAGCGGTTCGTCTATTCGCAAAATCGCCAACGTTGCAAAGAAAGATTTGTACATATTATAGATTGATTTGTGCATAAGCCTGTGGTATACTGGATATGTTGGGCGCGTGTAAGCACCGCCCTGTATACCCCCTATTCCTGCCTATACAACAAATCCCCTGCCTTTGCCGGCAGGGGATTTTTCATTCTGCGGTTTTACATCGTTTCGGGTACGCTGACCTTGAACATCGTCAGGATGTTGTAAATCACGCTGCGCACCGCCAGGCACAGGGCAATGCGTCCCTGCTGCACGGCGCCCTCGGCGTCCAGAATGCGGCAGGAATTGTAGAAGCGGTGGAACGCCGTTGCCACATCAATGCAGAAGCGGGTGATGCGGGCGGGGTCGTACTTTTCGGCAGCGGCGACGATCTCCGCCGGGAACGCTGCCAGCAGGCGGATCAGCGCCTGTTCGCTGGCGTCGGTCAGCACCGAGGCATCCACGCCGTCCACGCCGCCGAACTTGACGCCCTCACTCTCCAGCTTTTTCAGGATGGAGCAGATGCGGGCGTGGGCGTACTGAACGTAGTAGACAGGGTTTTCGCTGTCGTTGCGCACGGCAAGGTCAAGGTCAAAGTCCAGCGTGGAGCTGCTTTCGCGCTGGTTGAAGAAGAACCGCGCGGAATCGATCGGCACCTCGTCCAGCAGGTCGGTCAGGGTAATTGCCTTGCCGGTGCGCTTGCTCATACGCACGGGCTTGCCGTCGCGCATCAGGTTGACCATCTGCATCAGCACAATGTCAAGACGGTCGCCGTCCAGACCGATGGCGTCCATCGCGCCCTTCATACGGGCAACGTGACCGTGGTGATCGGCACCCCAGACGTCAATGGACTTGTCAAAGCCGCGCACGGCGAGCTTGTTGTAGTGGTAGGCGATGTCGGCGGCAAAGTAGGTGGGGATGCCGTTGGCGCGGACAAGCACCTCGTCCTTGGCTTCCTCCTCGCTGCCGTCGTCGGTCTTTTTCTTGTTGGCGACGCCGTACTTGGCGGCATACTGGGCGCTGCGGTACATAATGGCGCCGTCCTCGGCTTTGTAGCAGGCGCCGATCTCCAGCAGCTTGTCCACCACAGCCTTGACCGCGCCGGAATTGTGCAGGTCGCTCTCGTGGAACCAGACGTCATACTGGATGCGGTACTTGCCCAGATCGCGCTGCAGACCGGCAATGTTCTTGGGCAGGGCGTCGGCAACGATCGCCTTTTTCAGCTCCTCGAAATCCTTTTCGACGTAGGCATCGCCGTGGACCTCGGCAAATTCCTTGGCGCGCTGCACAATGTCGGCGCCCTGATAGCACTCGGCGGGCAGCGGGCAGGCATCCTCGCCCTTGTAAAGCTGCAGGTAGCGGATGGCAAGGCTCTTGCCGAATTTTTCGATCTGGTTGCCGGCATCGTTGATGTAGAACTCGCGGGTCACATCGTAGCCCGCCCAGTCCAGACACGCCGCCACGCCGTCGCCCAAGGCACCGCCGCGGGCGTTGCCCATATGCATCGGTCCGGTGGGGTTGGCGGAAACAAATTCCACATTGTATTTTTTGCCCTTGCCGGCATCGGTGCGCCCGTACTCGGCATCCGCCACGGCGGCGCGCACGACATCGGTGAACCACTCCTGCCCTAAGAACAGGTTGATAAAGCCGGGACCTGCGATCTCGGCGCGGGCAAACAGGCTGCCCTCCAGATTCAGCTTGGCGGTGATCGCCTCGGCGATCTGGCGGGGTGCCTTGCGGAAGGTGCGGGCGCCCGCCATCGCAATGTTGGACGCAACATCGCCGTTTTTCACATCCGCCGGGATCTCCACAATAAAGTCCGGCAGGGCAGCCTCGGGCAGAGAGCCGTCCGCCACAGCGGCACCGGCAGCCTGCACCAGCAGGTTGCGGGCGGCATCCAGAGCGGCCTGGCGGGGGTTGTAGTTTTTGTATTCCATAATTGCAAGCTCCTTTTCAGGGTTCGTGCCGCGTTGCGGCGTTTTATACAGATTGTAGTATTTACTCGGCATTTTCGGGCAGGGGTTCCACCGCAATGTCCACAAGGTTGCGGCTGATAAAGTTTTCGGCACCGGAATCCAGCGTGTAGCTGAACTTCAGCCGTCCCCCCTGCTCGGTCAGGGCGTGTTCGATGGCATCCGCCGCCACACCCAAGCTGACCGCGCCGTAGCCGGTTTCGTAGTGGCAAAGGTGGCGGGTGCCTTTTTCGATGATGAGCTGGCTGTGGTTTTTGCCGAACCGCGTCATCGACACCCGGCGGGCGTCCTCCGCCACCTTGACGGTAGTGGTGCAGCCCGCGTAGCCGGTGGTTTCGGTTTCTTTATAAACGATGTAGTAGGCATTTTCCTTGTGTACCAAATTGCCGCGGGTCATCAGCTCCACGGTGTCGCTGTCGCCCCGCTGCTCCATGGTGCCTTTGATGGTGATGAGAAATTTTTCGTCCATGGTATCGCCTCGCTTTTAATAGGACTCAATGGCGATGCGTTCCACCGGCACGTCGCCGCTGCCGGCGTACTCGCCCAAAAACATCCGCGCCTGCCGGGCGAATTCATACGGTACATCGCTGACAAAAAACTGCGCGCTGCCGCCGGTTTTTCGCCCGTTCAGCAGCCCCAGATCGTCCAGTGCCGCCGCCGTCGCCTGCGCCGTGACCTTGCCGGAGTCGATCAGCGTGACCGCATCGCCCATAAAGTCGCCGATCATCCGCTTGATCAGCGGGTAGTGGGTGCAGCCTAAAATCAGCGTATCTACGTTGTTATCTCGCAATTCCTGCAGGTATTCGGCAATGACCAGCTTGGTCACGGGGTTGCCGGCATCGACATAGCCGTTTTCAACCAGCGGCACAAACAGCGGGCAGGCGCGGGCGAAAATTTCGGCGTCGGGGCAGATATCCCGGATGACCGCCGCGTAGGAGCCGCTGCGCACGGTGGCTGCCGTGCCGATGATGCCGATCTTTCCGTTGCGGGTCGCCTGCACGGCGGCGCGGGCGGTAGCGCCCACCACGCCGGTGTAGGGTACAGGCAGGCGTGCGGCTTCCTCCGGCGGGTAGGTGGAGGACACGGTGCCGCAGGCTGCCAGCACAAACTTGACATCGCGGCTGAGCAAAAAGCGAATGTCCTGCCGCGCGTACTGCACAATGACATCCCGCCCGCGCGAGCCGTAGGGTACGCGCCCGGTATCCCCGAAATAGACGATATCCTCGCCCGGCAAAACCCGGCGCAGCTGGCGCACGGCGGTCAGCCCGCCAAGACCGCTGTCAAATACGCCGATGGGTCGTGTATCCATCAATAAGCCCCCTTGCGGCGGTGTACCGCCAACTGCAGCAGCTTGTCGATCAGCTCGTCAAAGCCGACGCCGATGCTTTCCATCAATTTGGGATACATACTGATGGCGGTAAAGCCCGGCAGGGTGTTCAGCTCGTTGCACAGCACGCGCCCGGTGCCGCGCTCGACAAAGAAGTCGCAGCGCGAAAGCCCCGCGCAGCCCAAGGCAAGGTAGGCGCGGCGGGCTTCGGCACGGACTTCGTCCAGCTTTTCCTCGCTGAGATGTGCGGGGATGACGGTCTGCGACACGCCGTTTTTGTACTTATCATCGTAGGTATAGAACTCTGCGCCCGCCAGAATTTCGCCGGGGCGGGTAGTTTCGACGCGGGCGGGGTCGTCGGGATTGCCGATGGCGGCGCACTCGACCTCCTGCCCGTCGATGAATTCCTCAAACACGACCTTGTCGTCCTCGTTCAGGGCGACCAGCACCGCCTTTTGCAGCAGGGCGCGGTCGGTTGCCTTGGTGATGCCCACGCTGGAACCGGCGTTGGCGGGCTTGACAAAGATGGGGTAGCCCAGCTTTGCCTCGACGGCGTCCAGCACCACGGGACCGTTCAGTTCTAAGTCGGCGCGGTTGGCAGCCACCCACTTGCAGTGGGGTACGCCCGCGGCGTCCATCAGGGCATTGGCAACGGCTTTGTCCATGCAGACGGCGCTTGCCAGCACGCCGCAGCCCACATAGGGGATGCGCGCCAGCTCGAACAGCCCCTGAATGGTGCCGTCCTCGCCGTTTTTGCCGTGCAGCACGGGTGCGCAGATATCAAGGGGCAGCAGCTCTGCCCTGCCGTCCTTCAGCAGCCACAGACCGTGGTCCTTGCGGTCGGGGCTGAGCAGGCAGGGTACGCAGTCGGGGCTTTGCTCCCAGCTGCCGTCCGCCATGGCTTCGGGCGTCAGGGTCGGACACGCCAGCCAGCGCCCGTTTTTGGTGATACCCACGCAGGTGACGTCGTATTTGTCGGCACAGGGGCTTTTTTGCAGGGTGCGCAGCCAGGTGGAGGCGGAAACACAGCTGACCTCATGCTCGCTGGAAACGCCGCCGAAAAACAGCGCCACGCGCTGCTTGGATGGTTTGTTCATCTATAAGGACTCCCTTTTTCGGAATTGGACACACTTATAAGTATTCATCTTA
>CAKTAS010000105.1:0-5240 GCA_934529095.1 uncultured Gemmiger sp.
CGGGGGCGGCGCAATTATTTTTCGGCATTTGCCGTGGGGGACTTTTCCCGGCGGTGGGAATGTGCTAAAATAGAAAGAACCAAAAAAGGAGGTACCAAAACCCTATGCCCGAAGCTCATCTTTACGCGCGCTGTGCGTCGGATATGGCGGTCCTGTATTGGGACAAACCCTCGCTGGCTGCCGCCGACGCTGTATATACCGTTTTTATCAATGACAAAAAACTCGCAGATACGAAGAAAACGCACTGCACCATCCAGAATCTTGTACCCGATACCGACTACACCGTGCAGGTGCAGATGGGCGGGCATTGGGTCGGCGGGGGCGTTGTGCATACCGACAAGGAAAAGCACCGCATTGACGTGACCACCGCGCCCTACTGGGCAAAAGGGGACGGCAACGTGATGAACACCGCCGCCCTGCAGCGCGCCATTGACGCCTGCGGACCGGAGGATATCCTGTATTTTCCGGCGGGCGACTTTTTGACCGGGGCGCTGCGCCTGCACAGCGATATGGAAATCTACCTTGCCAAGGGCGCCAACATCATCGGCAACGCCAACCCCCGCAACTACGAGCCGCGCATCCCCAGCCGGTTTGAGGGGGTGGAAATGCTGTGCTATTCCAGTCTGCTCAACGCGGGTACGCTGGACCACACCCAAGGCGCCAACTGCCGCAACATTACCATCCGGGGCGAGGGCAGCATCGTCAGCGGCGGGCAGGAACTGGCGATGAACATCATCCGCCACGAGCGCGAGCGCCTGCAGGCGACCATGCCCGACTACGCCGAAAAATCCGCCGCCTGTGAAAACGACGACACGCTGGGCGGGCGGGTGCGTCCGCGTCTGATCAATTTAAGCAACTGCGAAAATGTCTGGATCCACGGTATTACGCTGAAAAACGGTGCATCGTGGAACCTGCATATGATCTACTGCAAGAACGTTGTGACCGACCACTGCACCTTTATTTCCGAAGGGGTCTGGAACGGCGACGGCTGGGACCCGGATTCCAGCGAGGACTGCACGCTGTTTGCGGGGCAGTTTTTCACCGGCGACGACGCGGTGGCGATCAAGAGCGGCAAAAACCCCGAGGGCAACCAGATCGGGCGACCCTGCCGCGGCATCAAGGTGTTTGACTGCCACAGCGCGTTCGGGCACGGCATCTGCATCGGCAGCGAGATGAGCGGCGGCGTGGAGGACGTGCAGATCTGGGACTGCGATTTGGAAAACGCCCTCTCGGGCATTGAGATCAAAGCCACCCCGAAGCGCGGCGGCTATGTGCGCGGCGTGACCGTGCGCGACTGCATCAGCCCGCGGGTTATGGTACACTCGGTACCCTACAACGATGACGGCGCACCCGCGCCCGACGCCCCGGTGCTGACGCACCTGACCTTTGAGCGCCTGACCCTGACCGGGCGTGCGCTGGGTCACGACCACCATTGGCAGGACGTTGCACCCATTGAGCTGGCGGGCTTTGCCCAGCCCGGACACGAGGTCAAGGACGTGCTGTTCCGCGATATTACCATTACGGCGCAGGAGCCTGCGCTGCCGCTGAAGCTTTGCAGCGATGTGTCCTTTACGAACCTTTGCTGCAAGCCCGCCGCCAAGTAAGGGGGAGAAACCTATGGAACTTTTGCAAATTACCGCGCAGGCGCGCACCGCCACCGAGGAACTGCTGGCTGCCGCGCATCTGGAAGCGGGGGATATCTTTGTGGTCGGCTGCTCCAGCAGCGAGATCGTCGGCGGGCAGATCGGGCATCATTCCAGTATGGATGCCGCCGCTGCCGTGCTGGCGGGCGTGCTGCCGCCGCTGCAGCAGCAGGGCATCTATCTGGCGGCGCAGTGCTGCGAGCATCTGAACCGCGCGATTGTTATCGAGCGCGAGGCTGCCCGGCGGTACAACCTGCCCATTGTGGCAGCCGTGCCGCAGCCCCATGCGGGCGGCAGCTGGGCGACCAACTGCTGGCGCACCTTCCGCGAGCCGGTGCTGGTGGAGAGCCTTCAGGCAGCGGCAGGTATGGACATCGGCGGTACGCTTATCGGTATGCACCTGCGGCGGGTCGCCGTGCCAGTGCGGCTGAGCCTTGACCACATCGGGCAGGCGATCCTGCTTTGCGCCCGCACCCGCCCGCCGTTTATCGGCGGTGCGCGGGCTGTTTACAGTGAGGAGGAAGTGCGATGATTTCCGAAGCGCAAAAACGGCAGATGAACGATGCCGTGGCAGAGATCCGCGCCAAAATGGCAGATGCCGCAAGGGCTGCCGGGCGCGACCCCAAGGACGTGCTGCTGTGCGCCGCCTGCAAGACCCGCACGGTGGAAGAAGTGCGGTACAGTGCGGATTTACCCATTGACCTGTTTGGCGAAAACCATGTGCAGGAGCTGGTGGAAAAAACCGACGCCAACGCCTACAACGGCAAGCCGGGGCATTTTATCGGGCATTTGCAGACCAACAAGGTCAACAAGGTGGTGGGACGCGCCGCGCTGATCCAAAGCGTGGACAGCACCCGCCTGCTGGATAAAATTGACGCAGCAGCGGCAAGATTGAATTTGGTGCAGGATATTTTGGTGGAGATCAACATCGGGGAGGAAGCCAGCAAAAGCGGCGTGGACGCGGATGGGCTGTTCCCGCTGCTGGAGGCTGCCGCCGCCAAGGAGCATATCCGGCTGCGCGGGCTGATGGCGATCCCGCCCGCCGATGCCGACGAAACCGCCGCCCGCCGTTTCTTTGCCCAGATGCGGGAGCTGCTGGCTAAGGCGGATGCGCAGCACTACGACCGCGCGCAGATGGATATTTTGTCCATGGGGATGAGCGGGGATTTCACCGCCGCCATCGCCGAGGGCGCGACCCTTGTGCGCATCGGCACCGCCATTTACGGTGCGCGGGATTACAGCAAAAAAGCGTGATGCAGCGAAAAAATGACGCCCGCGGTTAAATGCCAGCGCAAAAACACGGGTTGGTCTGTAGGGGCGGCATATATGCCGCCCGCCGCAGCCGTCCCGGCAAATCGACCTAACGGGTAAAACGCACGGGACGCATTTATGCGTCCCCTACAAACCTGCCGGGAATAGGTACTTTGCCTATAACTGCCTACCTTCCGGTTATTTGTAGGGAGGGGTCTTGACCCCTCCTTGCCGCTTTGCGATTACCGCCCATTTGCACAGCGGGGTGGGGTCACCCCGCCCTACGGGGCAATAAAAAATCATTGCGCGGTAGGGGCGGGGCATGCCCCGCCCGCGGTCGAATGCCAGCGCAAAAATCACGGGAAAACCGCCTGTATGGCTTTCCCCACCCATATACACAACCAAAAGGCAGGCGCCGCATTTGCGGCGCCTGCCTTTTTTGGAATCCATTATCAAAAAACGTTATTTCAGCACCGCGCCCAAGTTGGCACTGGTCACAAGGCGGGCGTAGCGTGCCAGCCAGCCGGACTTGATGTTCGGTTCGGGCTGGACATAGGCGGCCTTGCGGGCTGCCAGCTCGTCGTCGCTGACTGCCAGATGGATGCGGGCGTTCGGAATGTCGATCTCGATCGTGTCGCCCTCACGCACAAGACCGATCGGTCCGCCGGAGGCTGCCTCGGGGCTGACGTGTCCGATGGCGGCACCGCGCGATGCGCCGGAGAAGCGCCCGTCGGTGATCAACGCCACGGTGGTGTCCAGCTTCATACCCGCCAGCGCGCTGGTGGGGTTCAGCATTTCGCGCATACCGGGACCGCCCTTGGGACCCTCATACCGGATGACCACCACGTCGCCGGGGTGAATTTCGCCCGCATAGATGGCGGCAATGGCGGTGTCCTCGCTGTCAAAAACGCGGGCAGGACCGCTGTGGCACTGCATTTCGGGCGCAACGGCACTGCGCTTGACCACGCAGCCGTCGGGGGCAATGTTGCCCCACAAGATCTGCAAGCCGCCGGTGGCGCTGTAGGGGTTCTCGATGGGGCGGATGGCGTTGGGGTTGCGGTTTTTCGCCCCGGCAATGTTCTCGCCCAGCGTCTTGCCGGTCACGGTCGGCACGTCCAGATCCAGCAGCCCGATCTTGGCAAGCTCTGCCTGCACGGCGGGGATGCCGCCCGCCTCGAACAGGTCGGGCATATGGGTGGGACCGGCGGGGGCAAGGTGGCAGAGGTTCGGCGTCTTGGCGCTGATCTCGTTAAACAGGGCAAGGTCGATGGGGCAGCCTGCCTCCTGCGCAATGGCCAGCAGGTGCAGCACCGTGTTGGTGGAGCAGCCCAGCGCCATATCGCAGGTCAGGGCGTTGCGGATGGAACGCTCGTTGATAATCTGGCGCGCGGTCACGCCGCGGCGAACCAGATCCATAACTGCCATACCGGCGTGCTTGCCCAGCTGCAAGCGCTTGGCGTACACGGCGGGAATGGTGCCGTTGCCGGGCAGCGCAATGCCGATCGCCTCGCACAGGCAGTTCATACTGTTGGCGGTGTACATGCCGCTGCAGGAGCCGCAGCCCGGGCAGCAGTTGCAGGTGCAGTCCTCGAGCTGTTCGTCGGTGATCAGCCCTGCTTTGTAGGCACCCACCGCCTCAAACATTTTGGAAAGGCTGACTTCCTCGCCGCCGTAGCGACCCGCCAGCATAGGACCGCCGCTGCACACCACGGCGGGGATATCCATACGTACCGCCGCCATAACCATACCGGGTACGATCTTGTCGCAGTTGGGTACCAGAACCAGACCGTCCAGCTGGTGCGCCATATACATGGTTTCCACGCTGTCGCAGATCAGCTCCCGGCTTGCCAGCGAGTATTTCATACCGACGTGACCCATGGCGATGCCGTCGCACACGCCGATGGCGGGGATCAGGATGGGGGTGCCGCCCGCCATACGCACGCCGTCCTTGACGGCATCGGCAAGCTTGTCCAGCCCCATATGACCGGGTACGATCTCGCTGTACGCCGAAACCACGCCGATCAGCGGGCGGTCCAGCTCCTCAGGGGTGTAGCCAAGGGCGTAAAACAGGCTGCGGTTGGGTGCGCGCTCGGGACCTTTTTTGACGTTGTCGCTGTTCATAGTGTTGTTCACTCCGTATTACTTTTTCAGCCAGCTCATCATCTTGCGCAGCTCGGCGCCCACCTTCTCGATGGGATGCTCGGCGGCGATGCGGCGCTGTGCCAGGAAGTGGGTCTTGCGACCGCCCTTGGGGCTCATCTCGGTCAGGAACTCGCTGGCAAAGGTGCCGTCCTGGATTTCCTTCAGCACCTGCTTCATCTCCTTGCGGGTGTCCTCGGTGATCAG
>CAKTAS010000106.1:0-5204 GCA_934529095.1 uncultured Gemmiger sp.
CCTTTAAACAGCGGGTGGGCGCGGTTGGGGCGGCTCTTGAATTCGGGGTGGAACTGCACGCCCACATGGAACGCACGCCCCGGAATTTCCACCGCTTCCACCAGATGCCCGTCGGGGCTGGTGCCTGCAATGACAAGCCCCTTCTCCTCAAACTCGGCGCGGTAATCGTTGTTGAACTCGTAGCGGTGGCGGTGGCGCTCGTCGATTTGGGCGGTGCCGTAGCATTCCGCCATCTTGGTGCCGGGGGTGACCGCGCAGGGGTACTTGCCCAAGCGCATCGTGCCGCCCTTGGGGATGTTGCCCTGCTGGTCGGGCATCAGGGCAATGACGTTGTGCGCACCGTCGGGGGTAAACTCGCCGGAGTTGGCATCCGCATAGCCCAGCACGCCGCGCGCGTACTCCATGACCATGATCTGCATGCCTAAGCAGATGCCGAAATACGGCAGGTTGTTTTCGCGGGCATAGCGGGCGGCCTGGATCATCCCCTCAATGCCGCGGTCGCCAAAGCCGCCGGGCAGGATGATACCGTCCACCTCGGCAAATTCCTCGGCACAGCGCTGCTGGTCGGTCAGCGTTTCGCTGTCCACCCAGCGGATATCCACCTTGCACTCGTTCTCAAAGCCCGCGTGGTACAGGCTTTCCATCACGCTCAGGTAGGCGTCGTGCAGCTTGACATACTTGCCCACCAGCGCAATGCGGCAGGTGCGGCTGCGCGCGGCAATGCGCCCGATCAGCTCTTTCCACTCGGTCAGGTCGCTGGCGGGGGTGTCAAGGTGCAGCTGGCGGGTCACGACGTCGGTCAGCCCGGCGGCGTCCAGCATCAGCGGGCATTCGTACAGGCTGGGCATCGTCAGGTTTTCAATGACGCAGTCGGGGCGCACGTTGCAGAACATACTGATTTTATGCTTGATATCATTGCCCACGGAACCATCGGCGCGCAGCACAATGACGTTGGGCGCAATGCCCATGCCCTGCAGCTCCTTGCAGGAATGCTGCGCCGGCTTGGACTTGTACTCGTCCGAGCCGGAGATGTACGGCACCAGCACCACATGGATGTAGCAGCAGTTTTCGGCGCCCTGCTCCAGCCCGACCTGACGGATGGCTTCCAAAAAAGGCTGGCTTTCGATGTCGCCGGTCGTGCCGCCGATTTCGGTAATAACAACGTCCGCCTCGGTGCTGCGGGCAAGGTTGTAGATGTAGCTCTTGATCTCGTCGGTGATGTGGGGGATGATCTGCACGGTCTGCCCCAGATACGCGCCCTGACGCTCCTTGTTCAGCACGTTCCAATAGACCTTGCCGGTGGTCAGGTTGGAATATTTGTTCAGGTTTTCGTCGATAAAACGCTCATAATGTCCCAAGTCCAGATCGGTTTCGGTGCCGTCGTCGGTCACGAACACCTCGCCGTGCTGCAAGGGACTCATCGTGCCGGGGTCCACGTTGATGTACGGGTCCAGCTTTTGGCTGGCGACCTTCAGCCCGCGGGTTTTCAGCAGCCGCCCCAGACTGGCGGCGGTGATGCCCTTTCCCAACCCGGACACGACACCGCCTGTGACAAAAATATACTTGGTTGCCATAAATATACCTCCCTCAAATGCGCAAAAAAACACAGAAATATTATATACCCAGTATTCCTATATTTTCAATAGGCTAGCGCAAATCGTGAAGAATATAAAGTCGATTTTTTTTACATTGCGCAGCGTGGAGAGTTTTGAACAGAGTGGAGAGTGGAGAGTTGAGAGTTAAACTTTGGTGTGTCCGCTTAGCGGACACATTTTTATATAGTACGATGTAGGGCGGGGTGACCCCACCCCGCCGGGGAAATGGGCAATTGCCGCAAAATTGCTCGGGCGGCATATATGCCGCCCCTACAAACCAACCCATACGATTCATTATACTATACGGTCGCGGGCGGGGCACACCCCGCCTCTCCCCCCAATTTCCATTATCTCTTGCATTTCTCCCCGTTTTGCTGTACTATTATCCTGAGATAATATGGAGGTGCAGCCTATGCAGGATATCCGCGTCGTGGCGCTGGATCTGGACGGTACCGTGTTTGACGATGCCAAAACCATTTCCCCGCGCAATGCCGCTGCCATCAATGCCGCCCTGCAAAAGGGCGTGCTGGTCTTGCCCGCAACCGGGCGTCCCGCCACCGGGGTGCCGCAGCAATTTCTGGACTGGCCGGGTGTGGACTACGCCATCACCAGCAACGGTGCCACCGTTACCGAGCTGGCAACCGGCAAAAAACTGGTCAAGCAGCCGTTTGACCCCGCCTTGGCGATGCAGCTGTATGACCTTTTGCAGCCCTTCGACGGGCTGATCAGCGTGTTTGTAGACGGGCAAAGCTACTCGCAAACGGGCAATGTGGACGCCTGCGACGCTTTTTTGCCCCCCAACCTGAAAGCCTACTTCCACACGACCCGGGGCGAAGCCGCCGACCTGCGGCAGTTTCTGCGGGACCACGCGCAGGAAATCGAAAAATTCAGCATCATCTACCCCGATGATGCCGCCCGCGACGCCGCATGGCAGGCGGTGCTGACTGCCGGTCCCACCGAGATCACCACCAGCCTCGATTCCAACTTGGAGATCAACGCCCCCGGTGTGACCAAGGGCAGCGCACTGCTGGCGCTGGCTGAACATCTGGGGCTTGCCCGCAGCCAGCTGATGGCAATGGGCGATTCCGGCAACGACCTTGCCATGCTGCAGGCCGCCGGGCTGGGTGTCGCCATGGGCAACGCCACCGAGGAGGTCAAGGCAGCCGCCGACGCCGTAAGCGCCGACAACAACCACGACGGTGTGGCGGTCGCCATCGAAAAATACGTTCTGTAAAGCACAATTTGCGATTATACAAGGAGTAATTTTATGAAAAACGTTCTGGTAGGTCAGTCCGGCGGTCCCACCGCCGTGATCAACGCAAGCCTCGCCGGTGTGTACGAAACCGCCAAGGCGTGCGGCGCACCCCGCGTGTACGGTATGCAGTACGGCATCGAGGGCGTGCTGAAGGGCAACCTCATCGACTTGGACGAAAAGCTCGCCGACAAGATGGATATCGAGCTGCTCAAGCGCACCCCGTCCAGCTACCTCGGTTCCTGCCGCTGCAAGCTGCCCGACCCCAAGGTGGACGCCGCCCCGTTTGAAAAGCTGTTCCGGATTTTTGCCGCGCACGACATCGGCGCGGTGTTCTACATCGGCGGCAACGACTCGATGGATACCATCGCCAAGCTGTCGGTATACGGTGGCAGCATCGGCAGCGACATCCGCTTTATCGGCGTACCCAAAACCATCGACAACGACCTGATGCTGACCGACCACACCCCCGGCTACGGCAGCGCCGCCAAGTACATTGCCACCATTTTAAAGGAAGTCATCTGCGATTCCAGCGTGTACGACCTGCGCAGCGTCACGGTGGCGGAAATTATGGGTCGCCACACCGGCTGGCTTGCCGCCGCCGCCAGCCTGGCCGCCGGTCCCGACTGCGACGGTCCCGACCTGATCCTGCTGCCGGAAGTCCCCTTTGACGAGGACGCCTTCCTGGCCCGCGTCGCCGACTTGGCGCAGACCCGCCACAACGTCATCATTGCCGCCAGCGAGGGCGTCAAAAACAAGGACGGCGTGTTCCTGTGCGATCTGGTTTCCACCGCCGGGCAGCTGGACGCCTTCGGTCACAAGGCAATCTTGAGCGGCACCAGCCGTTACCTTGCCGATCTGATCCGCGTGCGTCTGGGCTGCAAGACCCGCGCCATTGAATTTTCGACGCTGCAGCGCTGCGCCAGCCACCTTGCCAGCCGCACCGACATCACCGAGGCGTATCAGGTGGGCGGCGGCGCCGTGGAGGCTGCCGTGCGCGGCGAAACCGGCAAGATGTGCGCCATCAAGCGCGTGAGCGACCAGCCCTACCGCGTGGAAACCGAGATGGTCGATGTGACGCAGGTCGCCAACTATGAAAAGAAGGTCCCCGCCGATTGGATCACCGAGGACGGTATGCACGTCAACGAAAACTTTGAGCGCTACGCCCGCCCGTTGATCCAAGCCGAGCTGAACCCCATCTACATCAACGGCGTACCCCGCCACATCCACCTGTGAGCGAGCCGCGCCCCCGCGTCTGGCAGGCGGACGCCCTGCGCGGGCTTGCCCTGCTGAATATGCTTGCCTACCATTTTATGTACGACTGGGTGTACATTTTTGGGCAAAGTGCGCCGTGGTATAACATCACCGCGCCCGGCTGCCATGCGTGGCAGCAGTATATCTGCCAGAGCTTTATCCTGCTTTCGGGCTACAGCTTTGCGTTTGCCCGCAAGCCGCTGAAAAACGCCGCCGTGGTGGGCGGGTGCGCCGTGCTGTTAAGCGCCGTGACCCTGCTGTTTTTGCCGGCGGAGGGCATCTGGTTCGGCGTTTTGCACCTGAACGCCGCCGCGCTGCTGCTTACCGTGCTTGCCCGCCCCGTTTTGCAGCGCATCCCCGCGCCCGCGGGCTTGGCAGGCTGCGCCGCGCTGTTTTTGCTGACGAACCAACTGCCCTACGGCTTTTTGGGCTTTGAGGGGCTGCATCTGGCTGCCCTGCCCGCCGGGCTGTACCGCGCCAACTTGTGGTGGCTGGGGCTGCCGGACTTGACAAAATTTACCTCGGCGGATTATTTCCCGCTGATACCGTGGCTGTTTTTGTTCTGGGCGGGGCTGTTTGCCGCGCGCCTTGTGCGCCCTGCCCCCGCCGCATCGCCCGCCGCGCTGCGCCCGCTGTGCTTGGTCGGGCGGCACACCTTGGCGGTGTATATGCTGCACCAGCCGATTTTGTACGGAACGCTGTGGGCAGTTTTCCACTAAAAGGCATAAAAATGTTAAAAATTTAAAAATAAACCCATTTTCGGCAAAAAATAAGGTTGACAGACCCCCTGTACTTATAGTATAATTTCTGTTACTGGTTGATATTTTGACCGGCAAACTCCTGTCTCAGGTCAAGGGAGGGAAAAAGATGTCGGAGATCCGTGTCAAAGAGGGCGAGTCCCTCGAGAGCGCTCTGCGCCGTTTCAAGCGCAGCACTGCCCGCAGCGGCGTATTGGCTGAGGTTCGCAAGCGTGAGGCTTATGAGAAGCCTTCCGTCAAGCGCAAGAAGAAGTCCGAGGCTGCCCGCAAGCGCAAGTTTAAGTAAGAATATCTTACAAGGAACGACTGTGCAGATCCACGCAAATTGCGGGGGTCTGCACTTTT
>CAKTAS010000107.1:0-5193 GCA_934529095.1 uncultured Gemmiger sp.
CTGACCGACCCCAACACCCCCGCCATGAGCTACACCCGCGAGGGCGACCTGCTGACCATTGAGTTTGACGGTATGACTATGGTCTTTAAGCGCAGCGACACGAAGCCCGAAATTGACCTCTCTGCGCTTGGCGGCACCGAGGAACCGACCGACGGCGACGGCTGGATTGACAGCACCGACGGCACCGATGGCATTGACCCGCCGTACACCTACGACGACGGCAACACCTACGATGATCTGGGCAACACCAACTGGTACGGCTGGTTCCGCATGGAAAACTACAAGAACGTACCCAACCGCGATTACTTTGACACCGACACCTACGACTGCTGGGGCTACATCGGCGAAACATCCGACGGCAGCCACTACTTTGAGGTCTACCGCGACGGTATGCCCGACGACCCGGTGATCACCATGTGGGTCAACGTCTACGACGACCACATTGAGCCGATCCTGGACGGCAGCGATTGGGTGCTGGATCAGCATATTGACGACAGCGAAGCATACAACTTCAATATCTACCCGTACGACAACTGCATCTCGCTGTTTATGTACGACTACGAGGGTGACGATGGCACCGCCTGCGCCGTCAGCTTCTATATGCGGCTGGACGGCACCGAGTGGAACGAGGAGCTGGAGGAGCTGCCGCCCCGGTATGACGAGTACAAGGCAGCGTTGGCTGCCCAATAACCAAAGCTAATTTATCTGCACATAACGGGGCGGGCGCTGCCCGCCCCCTGCCTGAAGGAGGTTTATTATGGGACTTATCCGTGCTGCAATGGGCGCTGCCGGCGGCGTAATGGCCGACCAGTGGAAGGAATACTTTTATTGCGAGGCAATGCCCGCCGATTTGTTGGCGACCCGCGGCTGGAAACGCCAGAGCGGACGCAGCGCCAACACCAAAGGCAATGACAACATTATCTCCAACGGCTCCATCGTGGCGGTGGCGGACGGTCAGTGCGCCATGATCGTGGAGCAGGGCAAGGTCGTGGATATGTGCGCCGAACCCGGCGAGTACACCTACGACACCGGCAGCGCGCCGACGCTGTTCAGCGGCGATTTGTCCGAGTCGATCGGCGCAGTGTTCCAGAATATCGGCAAGCGCTTTACCTTCGGCGGCGAAGCCCCGATGGATCAGCGCATCTACTACTTCAACACCAAGGAGCTGGTGGGCAACAAGTACGGCACGCCCAGCCCGGTTCCCTTCCGCGTGGTGGACCAGCGCGCCGGCATTGACATCGACATTGCCATCCGCTGCTTTGGCGAGTACAGCTACCGCATCACCAACCCCATTTTGTTCTACACCAATGTCTGCGGCAACGTGGAGGAAGGCTACACCCGCGATGAGATCGACGGGCAGCTGAAATCCGAGCTGATGACCGCCCTGCAGCCCGCCTTTGCCAAAATCAGCGATATGGGCATACGTTACTCCTCCCTGCCGGGACACACGATGGAGCTGGCAGAAGCCCTGAACGACGTGCTGAGTGCCAAGTGGGGCAAGCTGCGCGGCATTGAGATCGTATCCTTCGGCGTGTCCAGCGTAAAGGCCAGCGAAGAAGACGAGCAGATGCTCAAGGAAATGCAGCGCAACGCCGCCTTTATGGACCCGACCCGCGCCGCCGCACACCTTGTGGGCGCACAGGCCAGCGCCATGCAGACCGCCGCCGGCAATCAGGGCGCCGGTCCCGCCATGGCATTTATGGGTATGAATATGGCAGGTGCAGCCGGCGGTATGAACGCCCAGAACCTGTACCAGATGGGCGCACAGCAGCAGGCGGCACAGCCCGCGCCCGCCCCGGCACCTGCCCCCGCCGGGTGGACCTGCAGCTGCGGGCAGACCGGCAACACCGGTAAATTCTGCGCCAACTGCGGCAGCCCCAAGCCTGCCCCGGCACCCGCCGCCGACAGCTGGGTCTGCAGCTGCGGCACCGCCAACACCGGCAAGTTCTGCTGCAACTGCGGCAGCCCCAAGCCCGCCCCGGCACCCGCCAAGTGCAGCCAGTGCGGCTGGACGCCCGACGACCCGGCTCACCCGCCCAAGTTCTGCCCGGAGTGCGGTAAGCCCTTTGGTCAATGATGAAAAAACGGCTTGCTGCGGCGCTTTGCGCCGCAGCCGCCTGCCTGACGATGTCCGGCTGTAAAAAAGCCCCGCCCGGCACGCTGGTGGGTATCAGCATCAGCTATTCCGGTATGTGCTACGACGACGAGTACGGGTTCAGCATAAAGACCGACCCGTCCGGCGGCTGTGTGTACAGCTGCCATTACAAGGACGGCGACTGGGTGGAGCAGGAGGATGTTCCCCTTGCGGACAGCTGTTGGCAAGAAGCCTTGGCGCTGGCAGAAAAGCTGGGGCTGGAAAGCCTGCCGGACGAAAAAACGACCCGCGGCGGACTGTTTGTTGCCGATGCGCCGCTGGAAACCCTTTGCCTGATTTATGAAACCCCGGAGGGCGAAACCGTCTACCGCTATTTAGAGGCGGACGGCGACACCCGCCAAACCCTGAAAGATTTTATGATACGGCAACACAGCAGCTGACAACCGAAAGAAAGAGAGGTGACGCATAATGGCAACGCAGCTTACCAACTATCAATGCCCGACGTGTACCGGTCCGCTGCACTTTGACGGCGCCAGCGGCAAGCTGGTGTGTGATTTCTGCGGCAGCAGCTACGACACCGCCGAGATCGAAGCCATGTATGCCCAAAAAGAAGCCGCTGCCGAAACCGCCGCGCAAAACAAAGAAGCACCCCCGCCCGACTCTGTCTGGAGCGAGAACGAGGCCGCCGGGCTGCGCAGCTACTCCTGCCCGTCCTGCGGGGCGGAGCTGATCTGCGACGAAACCACCGCCGCGACCAGCTGCCCCTACTGCGGCAACCCCACGGTCATCGCGGGGCAGTTCAGCGGGATGCAGCGTCCCGAGCTTGTCCTGCCGTTTGTGCTGGACAAAAACGCCGCCAAGGCGGCACTGAAAAAATACTACCGCGGCAAGCGGTTTTTGCCCAGCGCCTTTTCGGCACAGAACCACATTGAGGAGATCAAGGGCGTGTATGTCCCCTTCTGGCTGTTTGATGCCAACGCGTCCGGTTCGGGGCATTATGCGGCGTCCAACTCCTCGTCCCACCGCAATGGCGATTACGTCATCACCACGACCCGCCACTACGATGTCCGCCGCGCGGGTACTACCCAGTTTATGGGCGTGCCGGTAGACGGCTCGACCAAGATGCCCAACGGACATATGGACGCCATTGAGCCGTATGACTACCGCGCCTTCCAGCCCTTCTCGACCGCGTACCTGCCGGGCTATATGGCGGACAAATACGACGAGGACGCCGACACCTGCCAGGCGCGCGCCCACAGCCGGATGCAGAATTCGGTCAGCAGCGAGCTTTCCGCCAGCATTACCGGCTACAACAGCGTAAGCACCCTGAGCGAAAACATCCAGATTGATTACACCGCCAAGCACTACGCGCTGCTGCCGGTGTGGATGCTGCACACCAAGTGGCAGGGCAAGGATTATCTGTTCGCCATGAACGGGCAGACCGGCAAGCTGGTGGGCGATCTGCCCGTTGACAAGCGCAAGTTTGCCGCATGGTTTGCGGGCATCAGTGTTCCGCTGATGATCCTGCTTGCCATCCTGCTTTGAAAGGGGGAAACAGCCTTATGAAGAAAAACCTGTTTTCTCTGCTGACAGCCCTGCTGCTGTGCCTGTTCTGCGCCGTACCGGCGTTTGCCGAAATGCCGCTGGTGATGGACACCTACGAGCTGTTCAAACCCGAAGTGACCGCAGAATTGGAGCAAAAGGCGCAGGACGCCAGCGCCGGACACGGTGTCAATGTCTACCTGCTGACGGTGGCTGACATCGGCGGGCAGAACGTGCGCGAATTCGCCAAGGATTGGTACCGCAGCTATGACCTTGGTTACGGCGAGGGCAAAAGCGGCATCCTGTTTTTGATCGCGCTGGATTCCCGCGATTATGTTACCATCACCTACGGCGACGGCGTGACCGCCTTTACCGACTACCGCATCGCCCAGATCGAGGATAAGATCGTGCCGATGCTCTCGGACGGATCGTATTACAAGGCCTCCGACACCTACATAGAAATGTGCGCTGACACGCTGGATTTCTATGCCGACAAGGGTGCACCGCTGGACAGCGGCAATGACCCCGCCAAGGGTTGGATCAAGTGGGTGTTTGTGTTTGTCATTCCGCTGGCTGTGGCGGCTATCGTCTGCGGTATCTTCTACGCGCAGATGAAAACCGCCAACGAGCAGACCCACGCCAACGCCTATATGCCCGCCGAGGGCTTGGCGCTATCCGTGGTGGAGGACACCTACACCCACACCACCGAAACCGAGCGCTACGACCCCGTCAAGGACGACAGCAGTTCCAGCGGGTCGAGTACCGACAGCGACGGTTTTGGCGGCAGCTCGGGCGGAAAATTCTAAGAATACTAATTTTTATAACAGCGGCGGCTTTCGCAAAGAAAGCCGCAAAAACCAAAACAGAATCCGTCGCTGCAACGGATTCTATTGCTTGACTAATGTGGTGCGTGAAAAGTAAAGCACCCGGGAAAATTCCTCCAGGTCCATAAAAACAGAAAGTTCTGCCGTGTCCCGGCAGGACTTTTTGTTTTTGTGTTGACATAGAGAGGATTTGAACAGGGCGACGGTGTCAATGCGCCAGTGTGTAAAGGGCATTGAAGTAACCGCCGCGCCGGACGAGTTCTTCAAACGTGCCGGTCTCGGCCAGGCGGCCATCTTTGAGGACGAGAATTCCATCGTATTCTTGCAGCAGCGAAGCTTCCAGCCGGTGCGTTACCACAACGCGGGTAATGCCGGTGAGTGCGAGAATGTCCTGCGAGATTTCGTGTGCAGTCTGGGCATCCAGCGCGGCGGTGGCTTCGTCGGCCAGCAAGATTGAGGAATGCTTGAGCAGCGCACGGGCAATGGCGATGCGCTGCTTTTCACCGCCCGAAAGTTCGCTGCCGCTCTCACCGCACAGGGCATCGAGCCCGCGCCGGGCGACGAGTTCCTCCAAGTGGGCGCGGCGGATGACCTCATTTATCGTTTTGTCCGGGAAAGTACGGAACATCGTGATATTATCCCGGATGGACGCATTAAACACAAAGACATTCTGCTGCACAACGGAGACAAGGTCATTCAGCGATTCCGACGCAAGGGCGCGGATGTCGATAC
>CAKTAS010000108.1:0-5147 GCA_934529095.1 uncultured Gemmiger sp.
GAGCAGCCCCTTGGCCGTGCCCCGCGCCTCGGAAGTAGCGGCGCCTTTCTTTGGTACTTTCTTTGGGCGTTCAAAGAAAGTACACGTCCCTTTAGCGGGAAGCCGCAAAAAAAAGGCAGCCGCCCGTTTGGGGCAGCTGCCTTGGCTGCTATTTTAGGATGTAAAACGATCTCTCAGGTTTTTAAAGAAACCCTTGCGCTTTTCGTAGTTTTCGTCCTTGAGGGTATCCTCAAAGGCTTTCAGCGCGTCACGCTGGGCGCGGTTGAGCTTTTTGGGAATCTCAACCTCCACAACAACATACTGGTTGCCGCGTCCGCGCCCGTTCAGGTACTGGATACCCTGCCCCGACAAACGGAACTTGGTGCCGCTCTGCGTGCCTTCCGGGATGCGCTGGGCAACCTTGCCGTCCACCGTGGGAACCTCGATCTCCGCACCGAGAACCGCCTGCGAATAGGTGATGGGTACACGGACGTAGACATCGTAACCGTCGCGCTCAAACACGGGGTCGGTCTTGACCGTCACATGGACAATGACGTCACCGGCGGGACCGCCGTTGGTGCCGGCATCGCCCTGACCGCGCAGCGCTACGTTCTGGTCATCGTCGATACCCGCCGGGATCCTGACCTCCAGCGTTTTGCGTGCCGACGTTTTGCCGGTGCCGCGGCAGGTCTTGCAGGGGTTCTTGATGATGGTGCCGCGTCCGCCGCAGTGCGGGCATGGCTGCTGGCTTTGCATTACGCCAAAGGGCGTGCGCTGCTGGGTCACAACATAGCCGCGTCCGCCGCACTCGGTGCAGGTTTCGGGGCTGCTGCCGGGCGTGCAGCCGTTGCCGCCGCAGTCCGGGCAGCTTTGCTGACGGTTCAGCGTGACCTTTTTGGTGCAGCCGTGGGCGGCTTCCTCAAAGGTCAGAATGACGTTTGCCTGGATATCATGCCCCTTGCGCGGTGCGTTGGGGTTGGCGCGGCTGGAACCGCCGAACCCGCCGAACCCGCCGCCGAACAAATCGCCGAAGATATCGCCCAGGTCCACACCGCCTGCGCCAAAGCCGCCGAAACCGCCGCCGCCATAGCCGCCCTGACCTGCCCCGTAATTGGGATCGACCCCGGCAAAGCCGAACTGGTCATAGCGCTTGCGCTTGTCCGGGTTGGACAAAACGTCGTTTGCCTCGTTGACCTCTTTGAACTTTTCCTCGGCTTCTTTGTCGCCGGGATTCAGGTCGGGGTGGTACTTTTTGGCCAGCTTGCGGTAGGCGCTTTTGATCTCGGCATCCGTTGCGTTTTTGCCGATGCCCAGCACCTCGTAATAATCACGTTTATCTGCCATAGAATCTATCCCCTCTGTTTTGGGCTTAAACCCCCAAGAGCCGCCGCCGGGGTTTGGGGTCCGGCGGCGGCCATAGCGGGTTTATTCAGTTACATTAGACTTCGTGGAAGTCGGCGTCAACGGCGCCGTCATCGCTGGGCTGGGCACCGGGCTGCGCGCCGGGCTGTGCGCCCTGCTGTGCCTGTGCCGCCTGCTGGTAGACCTTCTCGCTGATGGCGTAGAAAGCCTTCTGCAGCTCGTCCTGCTTTGCCTTGATGTCGTCGATGCTGCCGGACTTCAGGGCTTCCTTCAGGGCGGACAGCTTGGTTTCGACCTCGGTCTTCTCCTCGGCGGAAACCTTGTCGCCAAACTCGCCCAGAGCCTTCTCGGTCTGGAACACCATCTGGTCGGCACCGTTGCGCACGTCGATCTCCTCGCGGCGCTTCTTGTCCTCGGCGGCATACTGCTCGGCGTCCTTGACAGCCTTGTCGATGTCGTCCTTGCTCATATTGGTGGAAGCGGTGATGGTGATGCTCTGCTCCTTGCCGGTGCCGAGATCCTTGGCGCTTACATGGACAATGCCGTTGGCGTCGATATCAAAGGTAACTTCGATCTGGGGTACGCCGCGGGGTGCCGGGGCGATGCCGTCGAGGTGGAAGGTTCCCAGACTCTTGTTGTCCTTGGCGAACTCACGCTCGCCCTGCAGGACGTTGACCTCAACGCTGGGCTGGTTGTCCGCAGCGGTGGAGAACACCTGGCTCTTCTTGGTGGGGATGGTGGTGTTGCGGTCGATGATCTTTGTGCAGACGCCGCCCAGGGTCTCAATGCCGAGGCTCAGGGGGGTGACATCCAGCAGCAGCAGACCGGTCTTGTCGCCGTTCAGCACGCCGCCCTGAATGGCAGCGCCGACAGCCACGCACTCGTCGGGGTTGATGCCCTTGAACGGCTCGCAGCCCAGCTCCTTCTTGACCGCGTCATAGACGGCGGGGATACGGGTGGAGCCGCCGACCATCAGAACCTTGGACAGGTCAGAAGCCTTCAGACCGGCATCCGACAAAGCCTTGCGGACGGGGGTCATGGTGCGCTCGACCAGATCGGCGGTCAGCTCGTTGAACTTGGCGCGGGTCAGCGTCATATCCAAGTGCTTGGGACCGGTGGCGTCGGCGGTGATAAAGGGCAGGTTGATGTTGGTGGTGGTGGCGCTGGACAGCTCGATCTTTGCCTTCTCGGCAGCTTCCTTCAGGCGCTGGGCAGCCATCTTGTCCTGACGCAGGTCGATGTTGTTCTCGCGCTTGAAGTCCTCTGCCATCCAGTCAATGATGCGCTGGTCGAAGTCATCGCCGCCCAGACGGGTATCGCCGTTGGTGGCAAGAACCTCGGTGACACCGTCGCCCATCTCAATGATGGACACATCGAAGGTGCCGCCGCCCAGGTCGTAGACCATGACCTTCTGGTCGGTTTCCTTATCCACACCGTAAGCCAAGGCGGCAGCGGTGGGTTCGTTGATGATACGCTTGACGTTCAAGCCGGCAATGGTGCCTGCGTTCTTGGTCGCCTGACGCTGGCTGTCGTTAAAGTAAGCGGGAACGGTGATGACCGCCTCGGTGACAGGCTCGCCCAGATACGCCTCGGCGTCGGCCTTCAGCTTGGACAGGATCATAGCGCTGATTTCCTCAGGGGTGTAATCCTTGCCGCCGGCGTGAACCTTGATGGCGGTACCCATCTCACGCTTGATGGAGGAGATGGTGTTTTCGGGGTTGGTGATCGCCTGGCGCTTTGCGACCTGACCGACCAGACGCTCGCCGGTCTTGGTGAAACCGACAACGGACGGGGTGGTGCGGGCGCCTTCGGCGTTCGCGATGACTACGGGGTCGCCGCCTTCCATAACGGCGACGCAGCTATTGGTGGTGCCAAGGTCAATACCAATGATTTTGCTCATACTATAAAACTCCCTTCAAATTCGCTTTGAAAACGGTAGATATTTTTTACAATGTATCTGAACGGGTCCTGCGACCCGGTTCATGCTTTATTCTGCCACAACCACGGTGGCGTGGCGGATGATCTTATCGCCGATCTTGTAGCCCTTCTGGAAAACCTGCACCACGGTGCCGCTTTCCTGCCCGTCCTGCGGCGGGACCTGCTGCACGGCGTTCATCAGGTTGGGGTCAAAGGGCTGATCCTGCGCTTCGATCTCGGTGATGTTGAGCTTTTCCAAAGCCTGCCCGGCCTTGTCCAGCGTCATCATCACGCCCTTTTTGTAGTTGTCGTCGGTGCAGGCGGCGTTGGCTGCCATATCCAGTGTGTCGAGGATGCCCAAAATCTGCGTTACCGCGTGGGAAACACCGTCGTTGAATTTCTGGTCTGCCTCGCGCTGGCTGCGCTTGCGGTAGTTGTCATACTCGGCGGCGGTGCGCAGCAGCTGGGTTTTCAGGTCGTCCGCCTTTTTCTCGGCGGCGTCCAGCTTGGCTTCCAGCGCCGCCGTTTCGTGACGCTTCTTCTCGTGCTTAGGCGCCTTTTCGGGGGCGGGGGCTTCTGCTTCGGTCTTGGCTTCCGCCTTGACCTCTGCAGTTTCCGGCTCCTGCGCGGCGTTCTTTTTCTCTTCTTGACTCATTGCGGGTCCTCCTTAACCTGTTATAGCCCCTGCCCTGCCATACTCTGCCCCAGCTTAGCAGCAAAGTAGTCAAGGATCGGCAGCAGGCGTTGATATTCCATACGGGTCGAACCGATCAGCGCCACCGAGCCGGTCAGACCGCCGCCCGCCAGATACCGCTTGCTTACAATGCAGGCACCCGGCATGGGCGGCTCCAGATCGCTGCCTAAGGTGGCAGTGATCTTGCCGCCCTCGGGGCGGATCAGCTCGGACGCAGACTCGTTATCGGAAAATATCTCCAGCAGCGCGCCGAGGTTCTGGCGAACCTCCGGCATTTTTGCCAGATACTGCGCACCCTCTAAGTAGGCTTGGCTGCCGGTGGTGACCAGCGCCTGCGCTGCCATGACCACGGGTGCCAGCCGCTGCCCGGCTGCCAGCACCATGCTGGCGGTCAGCATCGGGCTGAGGTCCTGCGGTGCCACAAAGGTAAGACCGCGGTTTAAAAGCTGCGCCAGACTGGCGGCGTCATCGCGGGAAAGCCCGGTGTCCACCCGCGCCACGCGGGTACGCACACCGCCGGCGCTGGTGACTGCCAGCACCGCGGCGGAGTAGCGCCCCACCTGCACGACCTCAAAGTGGGCAATGCAAAGGTCCGGTGCCTGCGGCGTGGTGGCGGCGGCGGCGCAGCCGGTCAGATCTGCCAGGCTGCGGGCGGCGGCGGGAACGAGCTTTTCCGGCTCGGCGTCCATATCGGCAAACAGCGCGTCGATGTGGCTGCGATCCGCTTCATTTAACGGGGCGGTGTCGGGTGCGTCGATCAGGTGATCCAGATAGTAGCGATACCCCTGTGTGCTGGGCACCCGCCCGGCGCTGGTGTGGGGCTGCTCCAGCAGACCCAGCTTGGTCAGCGCCGCCATTTCGTTGCGCAGTGTCGCGCTGGACAGTGCCATATCAAAGTAGCTTGCCAAAAGACCCGAGCCGACCGGCTCGCCCTCGTTGGCATACAGGGCAACAATGGCTTCTAATATACGCTGCTTGCGTGCATCCATTGCCAACCTGCTCATCTCCTTTTGCTGTGTGTCGCTGCTTGTTTAGCACTCTTTATCTCCGAGTGCTAAGTTTATTATATGCCCATTTTTCAAATAGTCAAGAGGTTTTTCTAAAGATTTTTCAAGTTTAACAGTTTCGTCACAAACGGTCGTTCCCGGCACGGTTGACTTTGCGGGAAAAGGGGTCGTATACTTATATAGGTAGC
>CAKTAS010000109.1:0-5118 GCA_934529095.1 uncultured Gemmiger sp.
TTTATGCGCTGCGCGCAGCCAGCGGTGCGGATGGGTCAAGACCCATCCCTACATTACTACCCGGAAAAGGGCTTTTTTCGACAAACTGCGGGACGCATATATGCGTCCCCTACAAACCAACCAAGAGGTTGCGATAGTCCCGTTAAGTTTTTTGATAGGCTGCTTTTCTAAAAAAATCGGCAAAGTTGTCAAATCTTTCTTTTCTTTCTTGTGCAGATGTACTATAATAGCACCACGGAAAGTATTTTTGTGGGTTTATAATAGGAAAAGGAAGTCACAACCATGAAAGAAACGCAAACCAAGCCGTGGTCGTACAGCCGCAAGCTGCTCTGCCAAGGCATGCGGGACGGTGTGCCCATTGCGCTGGGGTATTTTGCCGTGTCCTTCTCGCTGGGCATCGCGGCGCGTCATGCCGGGTTCACCCCGATGCAGGGCTTTTTGGCAAGCCTGCTGAACAATGCCTCGGCGGGGGAATATGCCGCCTTTACCCTGATCGCTGCCAAGGCTGCCTACTGGGAGGTCGCGCTCATCACGCTGATCGCCAACGCCCGCTATCTGCTGATGAGCTGCGCGCTGGCGCAGCGGTTTGCCCCCGGCACGCCGTTCTGGCATCGGCTGGTCATCGGGTACGATGTGACCGATGAGCTGTTCGGCATCACCATTGCCCGCCCCGGTCCGCTGAACCCCTACTACACCTACGGCGCCATTTTGCTGGCTGCGCCCGCGTGGGCAGGGGGAACGGCGCTGGGCATTCTGGCGGGCAACGCGCTGCCGCTGCGCATCGTCAGTGCGCTGAGTGTGGCGCTGTACGGTATGTTTTTGGCGATCATTATGCCCCCGGCGCGGCAAAACCGCGTGGTGGCGGCGTTTGTGGGCATCAGCTTTGCGGCGAGTTTTCTGTGCAGCGTCCTGCCCGGCATCAGCGCCATGAGCGACGGCACCCGCACCATTGTGCTGACGGTGGTCATTTCGGCGGCAGCGGCGGCGCTGTTCCCGGTCAAGGAGCAAAACGGGGAGGACGAAGCCGATGAATAACTACCTTTATATAGCCGTGATGGCGGCGGTTTCCTATGCAATCCGGGTGCTGCCGCTGACGCTCATCCGCAAGCCCATCCGCAACCGCTTTTTGCAGTCGTTTTTGTATTATGTACCCTATGTCACGCTGGCGGTGATGACCTTTCCCGCCATTATCCACGCCACCCAGACGCCGATTTCCGGCGCTGTGGCGTTGGTTGTCGGCGCGGCGGCGGCATGGCTGGGGGCGGGGCTGTTCCCCGTGTCGGTGCTGTGCTGCGCACTGGTGTTTGTGATTGAGCTGTTTGTGTAACACAACAGCTCTGCCAATGTAAAGCTTGGGTAAAACCGCAAAAAAATATTGACAACACACGAATCCTGTGCTATACTCCACTTGATTTTGAAAGACGAATCGTGTTTTCGTAAGAGTTTTTCAAAGCAATTTACCTACGGACCGCCCGACAGGGGCTAAGGCCATACGGACAGCCGGGTCCACTGCCGACCGGCAGCTTTGCTGCCATATTGATTGAGTTAAAAGCTCAAATTTTATAAGTTGGTTCCTTTACAACCATGAAATTGCGCAGAACGGCTGCGCAGACTTGTGAAACGGTCAATACGAGTAGTAAAAGTGTAATTGCTATATAGACTCTGACACGATCAGCCTTTTTGAATCACGCAGGCAGCAGCTTCCGGCAAAAACCGGGGGTGCAGTGTCCTGCCGCAAAATAGGCAAAGCAACGCAAGTCTGCACAATTTGTGCAAGGCTTGCGTTTTTTGTTTGTGTAAAGGCACCGGCAGGGAGGTCAAAACTATGAACGCAGGAACCGGACGCAGCCGTCTGGATCAGCGCCGCGCCCCCATACACGAGGCGCTGGAAACGTTCCGCCAGATGCGCGTGGTACCCTTTGACGTACCCGGGCATAAGCGCGGGCGGGGCAACCCCGAACTGACGGCTTTTTTGGGGCAGCAGTGCGTGGGCGTGGACGTCAACAGCATGAAACCGCTGGATAACCTTTGCCACCCTGTGTCGGTCATCCGCGAGGCGGAGGAGCTGGCAGCCGATGCCTTTGGCGCGGCGCACGCCTTTTTGATGGTCGGCGGCACGACCAGCTCGGTGCAGAGCATGGTGCTGACCGCCTGCAAGCGCGGGGATGAGATCATTCTGCCGCGCAACGTCCACCGCAGCGTGCTGAACGCCCTGGTGCTGTGCGGCGCCGTGCCGGTGTACGTCAACCCCGAGGTGGACACCCGGCTGGGCATCAGCTTGGGTATGAAGCGCGAGCAGGTCGCCAAGGCAATTGCCGAGCATCCCAACGCCGTGGCGGTGCTGGTCAACAACCCCACCTACTACGGCATCTGCAGTGACCTGCGCGCCATTGTGCGTATGGCGCACGACGCGGGGATGCTCTGCCTGGCCGATGAAGCCCACGGCACCCACTTTTATTTCGGCGGCGGGCTGCCGGTGTCCGCCATGGCGGCGGGCGCGGATATGGCGTCGGTGTCCATGCACAAAAGCGGCGGCAGCCTGACGCAGTCCAGCCTGCTGCTGATCGGACCCAACGTCCACCCCGGCTATGTGCGGCAGATCATCAACCTGACGCAGACGACCTCCGGCAGCTACCTGCTGATGTCCAGCCTGGATATTTCCCGGCGCAACTTAGCGCTGCGCGGGCGGCAGGTGTTCCATCAGGTGGCGGATATGGCAGAATACGCGCGTGAGGAGATCAACGCCGTGGGCGGGTACTACGCCTTTGGCAAGGAGCTTTGCAACGGCAATTCGGTCTTTGACTTTGACACAACAAAATTAAGCGTACATACGCTGGATATTGGTCTTGCGGGCATTGAGGTGTACGACATTTTGCGCGATGAGTACGATATCCAGATCGAGTTTGGCGACATCGGCAACATCTTGGCGTATCTGTCCATCGGCGACCGCCCGCAGGAAGTCGAGCGGTTGGTCAGCGCCTTGGCGGAGATCAAGCGCCGCTACCACACCGACGGTGCCGGGCTGCTGAGTCAGGAATACATCGACCCCGAGGTCGCCGCCAGCCCGCAGGAGGCATTCTATGCCCCCAAAAAAAGCCTGCCCCTGCGCGAAACGGTGGGTATGGTCTGCAGCGAGTTTGTGATGTGCTACCCGCCGGGCATCCCGATTTTGGCCCCCGGCGAGCGCATCACCCCGCAGATTCTGGATTACATCGAGTACGCCAAGGCGAAGGGCTGCAGTATGACCGGACCGGAGGACCCCGACATCCTGCGCCTGAACGTGCTGGCATAAGGAGGTTTGCAAGATGGAAATGTGGTTTTCGGAATTTCACACCCCGGACGTCAAGCACAGCATCCGGGTCAACCGCCAGCTCTACTCCAAGCAGAGCGACTACCAGCGCATTGACATTTTTGAAACGCCGGAGTTCGGGCGCGTGCTGACGCTGGACGGCAACGTCATGCTGACCGAGCGCGATGAATTTATCTACGACGAGATGATCACCCATGTGCCGATGGCGGTGCATCGCGGTGCCAAGGATATTCTGGTCATCGGCGCGGGCGACGGCGGCGTCGTGCGCGAGCTGACCCGCTATGACCGGGTCGAGCGCATTGATTTGGTCGAGATGGACCCGCAGGTCATCGAGGCGTGCCGCGCCTACCTGCCCGGCAACGCCTGCCGTATGGATGACCGCCGCGTACATATTTATTACGAAAATGCGCTGAAATTTATCCGCCGCTGCGAGGCGGAGTACGATCTGATCATCGTGGATTCCTCCGACCCGTTCGGTCCGAGCGAAGGGCTGTTCACCCGCGAATTTTACGGCAACTGCTTCAACGCCCTGCGCGAGGACGGCATTATGGTCAACCAGCAGGGCAGCCCCTTTTATGCCGAGGACGCCACCGCCATGCAGCGCAGCCACAAGCGCATTGCCAGCACCTTTCCCATCAGCAAGGTGTATCAGGCACACATCCCGACCTTTGCGGCGGGGTATTGGCTGTTCGGCTTTGCCAGCAAAAAATATCACCCCATCAACGATATGGACGCCGAAGCGTGGAACAAGATGAATATGCGTACCCGCTACTACACCACCCGACTGCACGTCGGTGCATTTTACCTGCCGGCATTTCTGGAGGAAATGCTGCGCGAGGTGGAGGACGACTGAATTGCTGCATCACAACGTTGAAAATTTTATCGGCTGCGACAGCAGCTACCGTGCCGCCGGCATTGTTTTGTTCGGCGCGCCGTTTGATTCCACCACCAGCTACCGCCCGGGCGCACGGTTCGGTCCCGCCGCCATGCGCCACGAAAGCTACGGGCTGGAAACCTACAGCCCCTATCAGGACAAGGACCTGACCGACGGCAGCGTCTTTGACAGCGGCGATCTGGAGCTGTGCTTCGGCTCCAGCGAGAGCGCGCTGACCGACATTGAATCCCGCGCGGCGGAGATCCTGCGCGACGGCAAGATGCCGCTGCTGCTGGGCGGCGAGCATCTGGTCACGCTGGGCGCGGTGCGGGCGGTGCTGCGCAAGTACCCCGATCTGCACATCATCCACTTTGACGCCCACGCCGATCTGCGGGACGATTACCTGGGTGCCAAGCTCAGCCACGCCTGTGTGCTGCGCCGCTGCCACGACCTTGTGGGCGACGGGCGCATCCACCAGTTCTGCATACGCAGCGGCGACCGCGAGGAATTCCGTTTTGCCGCCGAGCATACCGACCTGCACAAGTACGATTTTACCGGGCTGCCGGAACTGGCGGACTGGCTGCAGCAGGCGCAGGTGCCTGTGTATCTGACGATCGATCTGGATTGTCTGGACCCGTCGGTATTTCCGGGGACCGGCACCCCCGAAGCGGGCGGCGTCAGCTTTTTGCAGCTGCTGCAGGCGATCCGCACGGCGGCAAAAACGAACATTGTGGCGGCGGACGTCAACGAGCTTGCCCCCATGCTGGACACCACCGGCACCTCCACCGCCACCGCCTGCAAGGTCTTGCGGGAGCTGCTGTTGGCGCTGGAGGGGTAAAGGGCTGCCCCCATTATACGTACTTTCTTTGGACGCCCAAAGAAAGTACCAAAGAAAGGCGCCGCTACTTCCGAGGCGCGGGGCACGGCCAAGGGG
>CAKTAS010000110.1:0-5020 GCA_934529095.1 uncultured Gemmiger sp.
CCGATGTTTGTAACATCTCTTGAAAAGCCTTCTTCAAATGATACAGTAGACACATCAAGCGGCAAATTCAGAATTAGTTTTTTCTTTTGGGCGACTACCGTGACCACATTCCTGATTTTCTTAAATGCTGCGTATAGCTTTAAATGACTTTCGCTGATATCATCGCCAAGGCTAAGAATATAGTTGGAAAGGTTTTCGTACAACACTTTAATGCTATCGTCGGCATTTCTCATCTGCTCATCGAATGTTTTATCTGTAGGTCTCGCTTTGCCGGCTGGCTCATCTTCCGGAATAGCTGTGGCGATATTTTCATTGACTTGCTCGAACATGAGCAAGTCTTCTCCAAATTTTTTATATCGAATCAGGCTGATATTACGGTTCATCTGTTTAATTGCAGACTCATCATACTTTGTAAAGTCACCTGCAACGCATATAACTCGCGGCATAGTCCAGTCAATGTTACTCGCTGCCTTCATGCCTAATTTTTCAATCACAAGTACTTTGAAACTGTCTTTATGATCTAAGAGCCAGTTCAAATAAAATAAGCCTTGGTTAATCACATTCTCCTTCACAGAACGTTTGTATTCAAAGATAACTGGGCAGTGATTTTCGTCAATACCAATGCTGTCCATGCGTCCACCATCCGTTGTGCGATACTCAGAGGCCAGAAATGTTACCCCGAAGAAGAGATTCATATTATTTTCAATCACTGTCTGAAGCTCTTTTTCAAGTGTAACAGTGCCACTTTGATATTCTTTTACTGTGCCCTTTATGTTGAAAAGCTTTGTGTCAGCCATTGTATTCTCCATTCCTTTCGTCACTGGTGAATTCCATAACATCCCCGACATTGACATCTAACGCAACACAGATCCTGTTAAGCACAGACAGCGTAACTTCTTCATCCCACCGCAGCCGGGTCATAGTGTTCGGCGCGACACCTGCCGCTTTGCGCAGGTCGGCTTGGCTCATCTCCTTAACGACGAGCAATTTCCAGAGCCTGTTGTACGAAATAGCCATTTCCATTCGACATCCGGCTGCAAATATTGTTTTAATTATACATCTTTCTCGATCATAAGGCAAGCGTGCTTCGCACCGTGTTGCGATACTTTCTAATTTCAAAAGCAGTTTGCGTACAAGACTCTCACGCTCAGATCGTTCGTATGCTTTGACAGCACTTTTGCTTCTCAATTTCCACTCAGGATCAACATCATAAGGGCTTGGGATTATTTCCAAAATCGCCGTGTGTCTGGACTGCGACTGCGCTTGCTAATTCTCCAAATCTCAACATCTGCAAATCGTGGTGTCCCCACTTTCTCGAATGCAGGGACATTCTTTCCTCTCTGATACTAAAAAACGGCAGAGAAATGTCCGTTGTAAAGTAGAGGAACTTCTGCGCAACCAACATCAGCCCCACCCCCTGCCGCAGTATACGCCGCAGGGGCGGGCGCTATGCCAAAAAAGCCGAAGCGCCCGGTGCGGGGCGTTTCGGCTTTGGTTTTACTTAAAGAATGCGTTCTGCACCGCGTTCAGCACGGCGGCGCGTCCGGCGGTAAAGTTGACGCCGCCCTGCAGGTAGCAGGTGTAGGGCGCGCGCAGCGGACCGTCGCAGCTGATCTCAATGGTGCTGCCCTCGGTAAAGCTGCCGGACGCCATAACCACTTGGTCGGTGTAGCCCGGCTCCACGGCAGGCTCGGGGCTGGCAAAGCTGTCCACCGGGCTGTTGTGCTGGATGCCCGCACAGAAGCCCGTCAGCGCCTCGGCACTGCCCGAATCAAAGCAGGTCACGATGTCGTTGTGGTCGGCGGTATAGCGCGGCACGGGGTGAACGCCCGCCAGCTCCAGCAGGCACTGGGCGTAAACGGCGGTTTTCAGTGCCTCGCACACCACGCCGGGGGCGTAGTAGAAACCCAAAAAGGTGTCGCGCAGGCTGTCCTGCGTGCAGCCCAAGTCGCCGCCGATGCCGGGCGCGGTAAACCGGTGGCTGCATTTTTCCACCAAGTCGCGGCGTCCCGCAATGTAACCGCCGGTGGGGGTGATGCCGCCGCCGGGGTTTTTGATAAAGCTGCCCGCCATCAGGTCAGCGCCCACCGCCAGCGGCTCGCGGGTCTGGGTGAACTCGCCGTAGCAGTTGTCCACAAAGATGACCGCCTTGTCGTTGACGCCGCGCACCGTCTGCACGATTTTTTCGATCGTGGCAAGGTCAAACGCATTGCGCTGGGTGTAGCCGCGGCTGCGCTGGATATGCACCACCGTGGCGGTTTTTGCCTTTTCGGCAATGCCGGCGTAGTCAGGGGTAAAGTCCGGCAGCAGCGGGCATTCGTCATACTGCACGCCGTATTCCCGCAGCGTTCCGCAGCCCTTGCCCGCCTCGCCGATGCCGATGACGCCCTCCAGCGTGTCGTAGGGGCGCCCGGTGGCTGCCAGCATGGTGTCGCCCGTGCGCAGCAGGCCGAACAGCGCCACCGTTAGCGTGTGGGTGCCGCTCATAAACTGCGGGCGCACCAACGCCGCCTCGGCGCCCATGCAGCGGGCAAAGACCTCCTCCAGCTTGTTGCGGCTGTCGTCCCAGACGCCGTAGCCGCTGCTGCCCCAGAAATGGCGGGCTTCCACGCCGCAATCGGTGAAGGCGCGCAGCATTTTGAGCTGGTTGAAATCCCGGATTTCCTCGATGTGGGCAAACTGCTCGCGGCAAAGGGTCAGCGCCTGCTTGTCCAGCGCCAGAACTTCGGGTTTCAGGTCGTAGAATTGTTCGATCATAAGGTATTCCAATCTGTAATATATTGTTGAATTATGCCGTTTTGTGTAAAACCAAGGCTGCGGTACCAGCCGTTCAGCGCCGGTTCGCAGGCAAAAATCACGTCGCGCTGCTGCGCCAGCTCGTTCGCCATACGCACGATCAGCCAGCCCGCCAGCCCTTTGCCCCGCCAGGCGGGCGCCGTGACACCCGCCGACATATAGCTTTCGGTCCGGCTTTGGCTGAAGCAGCCCACCGTGCAGACGGGCGCGCCGTCCTGCAGCAGGGCGTGGCAGCAGCCGATGCCGTGCGCCATGGCCGTGCAGGCCACCGAGTAAAAGCCGTCCGCCTGCGCTTCGTCCGCAAATGCCAACCGGCTGACCGGCAGCATGACGGGCTGTTCGGTCAGTGTCAGGGCGGCGGGCGGCGCGGGCGGCAGCGGCAGCGCCCCGCCCTTGGGCAGCCGCCACAGCGTCAGCGGCGGGGCTTCGATGCCGAAGGGCAGCGGATGCTCGGTCAAAACGCGGTCCGTGCGCACAAATTGCAAAAAGCTCTGCAGTTCTTCGGCGGTGTCGGCATCGGGCAGCGCCCCGCAAAGCGTTGCCGTGCCGCCGCGCAGCGCCAGCGCCCCGCCGGGCAGCAGATAAAACGACCAGCCGCTGCCGGGTTTTTGCCCAAACAGCGTCAGCGCCGTACCCATAACGGCGGCAAAATAGGGCTTGCCGGCAATGCAGCGGGCAAACTCCGCCTGCTGCGCGGGGGTGGTGGCAGATGTTATCATAGCTTCCTCGCCGCGCGGTTTCAGGTCAGGCTGTTGACGATTGCCTTGTAGTCGCGCCCGCGCACCTCAAAGTTGGGGTACAGGTCAAAGGACGCCGACGCCGGGGACAGGCTGACGATATCCCCCGGCTTGGCGGCGGCGCGCGCCAGCTCGACGGCGTGGCGCATATTGTCGGCATGCAGGATTTCCAGCGATGCCGCGTCAAAATCAGGATGCTCACGCACAGCCTTCTCGATGCGGGGGCCGGTGGCGCCCATCAGCACCAGCACCTTGACGTGGGCGATGATCTCGGGTGCCAGCGGCTCATAGGGGATTTTTTTGTCGTAGCCGCCCGCGATCAGAATGATCTTGCGGTCAAAGCTGCGCAGCCCCGCGATGGTGCGGGTTGGGCTGGATGCGATAGAGTCGTTGTAGTAGGTCACGCCGTCCAGCACGCGCACCGGCTCGATGCGATGCTCCACGCCCGTAAAGGTCGAGCCGACCTGACGCATCGCCTCCACCGGCACGCGCCCCCAGACAGCGGCGATGGCTGCCAGCAGGTTTTCGACGTTGTGCAGCCCGCGCAGCTTGATGTCGGCGCGGGGCATAATGGGCGTTACGACGCCGTTTTCGGCATAGCAAAGGGTATCGTCCTCCGCACGCAGAAACGCGCCGTTGTCGGTTTCGTGCAGGCGGGTGAACCAGACCTGCTCGCCCTTGCAGTCGCTTTGCATCGCGCGGGTGATGTCGTTCTCAAAGCCCAGCACGGCGCGGCAGGGCGGCACCTGCCACAGCAAAATATTGCGCTTGGCATCGACATATTCCTGCATATCCTTGTGGTGATCCAAGTGGTTGGGCGTGACGTTGGTCACCACCGCCACCTTGGGGCTGGTGCGCATACTGATCAGCTGGAAGCTGGACAATTCGACCACCGCCACAGCGTCCGGCGTAACGTCCGCCAGCTGGGGCAGCAGCGCCGCGCCGATGTTGCCGCCCAAGAACACCTTGCGCCCGGCGGCCTCAAACATTTTGGAGATCAGCGTGGTCGTGGTGGTCTTGCCGTCCGAGCCGGTCACCGCCACGATCTCACACGGGCAAAGCTCAAAAAACAGCTCCACCTCGCTGGTCACGGTGGTGCCTGCCTGCAGCGCCGCCTGCAATTCGGGCTTAAAATACTCGTAGCCCGGCGTGCGCATAATGATGTCCTGCCCGGCAAAGCCGTCGGTATAATGCTCGCCCAGGCTCAGGCGGACATTCAGGCGGCGCAGGGTTTCGGCGTAGTCGCCGAAGTCCTCAATGGATTTTTTCTGGTCGCACAGCGTGACCTGCGCGCCCATCTCCACAAACTGTTCCAAGCAGCGCTTGTGGCTGACGCCCGCGCCGATAAAGGCAACCTTTTTGCCCTGAATTTTCTGCTGTAACTTTTCAATAGGCAGCATAACAAATACCCCCTTCTATATAGCTAATCCCATTATACTCGCCCTGTGCGGATTCTGCAACAAAAATCGGCCCGCCGAAGCGAGCCG
>CAKTAS010000111.1:0-4966 GCA_934529095.1 uncultured Gemmiger sp.
TTCGCCTCTCATGTCTTTGTTCTGCGCAGCAAAGACCTACATAAAAAATAAAAGGTTCCGGGCGCAGACGGGACGGAATGGATAGCGTATGAACTTTATGTACTTCCTCGCCAACCTGCTTGGCCCGCTGATGAAGCTGCTGTACGGCTTTATCGGCAACTACGGCATCACGATCATTGTTGCCACCGTCGTGATGAAACTCCTTCTTTTCCCGCTGGCGATCCATCAGCAGAAATCCACCGCCAAAATGTCGGTGTTTCAGCCGCTGATCAATGAGATCCAGACCAAGTACAAAAACAACCCCGAAAAACAGCAGGAGGAGCTGATGAAGCTCCAGCAGGAGCATGGCTACAACCCCATGAGCGGCTGCCTGCCCATGCTGCTGACCATGCTGGTGCTGTTCGGCTTCCTGGGCGTTGTGTACTACCCCGTCCACTACATCTTCGGCGTCAGTGATGCCGTCGTCAAGCAGGCGGCTGAAGCCATCGGTCTTGCCACCACCAACGTTTCCACCATGCAGACCGCGCTGATCCAGGCCATCCACAACGGCGCCGTCATCTCGCCCGACCTCATCCCTGCCGAAACCGTGGCGGAGATCGCCAACTTCAACACGATGTTCTTCGGCATGGACATCTGCGACATCGCCGGCTTCCGCATGACCCCGCTGGCAATTTTCCCCGCCGTTGCCACCATCACGATGTTCGCCAGCTACTTCCTGACCCAGAAGCTCTCCGGTATGGACGCCCAGATGCAGGGCAGCATGAAAATTATGATGCTGGTCATGAACCTGATGTTCGTTACCTTCTGCTTCAACGCCCCCATCGGCTTCTCCATCTACTACAGCATCTCCAACGTGCTGCAGCTGGGGCAGAGCGTTATCACCTACAAGATCTACAGCCCCGAAAAGTTTAAAAAGCAGTACGAGGAAGAAATCGCCGCCAAGCGCGCCGAGCGCAAGAAAAAGCAGACCGTCACCGTGCAGGAAAACGGCAAGGACGTGACCCGGGAGGTCGGTCTGGCGGAAGCAAACAAGCTGCGTCTGGAGGAAGCCCGCCGCCGTGAGGCCGAGCTGTACAAGGACGAGCGCACCACCCCGCTGCATCAGGATTGATATTGTATAAGGAGGGTTTTCGATTATGCGTAGTATGGAAATGAGCGCCAAGACCGTTGAGGACGCCGTACAGGCTGCCTGCGACGCGCTGGGCGTGGACCGCGATGATATAAACGTCAGCTACGAAGTGCTGGAATTCCCCGCCCGTAAGCTGTTTAAGACCATTCCTGCCAAGGTGCTGGTCAAGGTCGAGGAGCCGGAAGCGGAGGTCGCCGCCCCTGTGGAAGCCGCCCCTGCCGCCCAGCCCGCCCCGGCAGCCCCCGTCGAGGCTGCCCCTGCTGCCGAACCCGCCCCCGCCGATGATGACACCGAGGTCGAGCTGGACATCGCCGCCGACCCGCGTCTGCAGGCGGCTGTGGACTACCTCAGCCCGATCTTCCGCCTGATGGGCGTGGAGGATTTCGGCTTTACCGCCTTCCGCAAGGGCGAAGCTACCATCCTGCGCGTCACCGGCGAGCATATGGGCGCACTCATCGGTCGCCGCGGCGAAACGATGGAGAGCCTGTCCTATCTGACAAGCCTTGTCATCAACCGTATGGAAGGACCCTACATCAAGCTGGGTCTGGATGTCGGCGGCTACCGCAACAAGCGCGAGGATGACCTCGGCGCACTCGCCAAGCGTCTGGCAGAGCGCGTCATCCGCACCGGCTGCTACTACGAGATGGAGCCGATGAACCCCTACGAGCGCCACATCATCCACACCGCCGTGGCGGACATTGAGGGCGTGCGCAGCGAGAGCAAGGGCGAAGGTCCCACCCGCCACGTGGTGCTGTATTCCACCGACCCCAACGCCAGCAACCTGCCCGACCGTGACAACGCCCGCAACGTGCGCGGCGGTCGCCGTGAGGGTGGGCGCGGTCCTCGCCGCGACAGCCGCGGACCCCGCCGTGAGGGCGGACGCGGTCCCCGCCGCGACAACCGTGGTCCCCGCCGCGAGGGCGGGCGCGGCTACGGCGCACCCAAGTCCAACGTGCCGCAGCGCGAGTTTGCCAATATGACCCGCGACCCCGATGCCAAGCCGATGGCACCCAAAACCACCGAGCGCATCCACGACGGCGACGATTTCGCCTTTGGCAAAATCGAATTTTAACGCAAATTTTAACAAAAAGAGCGCCCCGCAAGGGGCGCTCTTTGTTTTATGGCTTCCCCCTTTGGGGGAAGCTGTCACCGAAGGTGACTGATGAGGGGGAGTCTGCCGGACATTTCCCCCTCATCCGGCGCGCAGGCGCGCCACCTTCCCCCTAAGGGGAAGGCTTTTGCGGTAGGGGCGGGGCATTGCCCCGCCCGCGACATAACGGCAACGCAAAAATCACGGGTTAGTCCGTAGGGGCGGCATAAATGCCGCCCGGCAATTTTGCGGCAAGTGCCAATTTCCCCGGCGGGGTGGGGTCACCCCGCCCTACAAGGCAACACAAAATCATTGCGCGGTAGGGGCGGGGCATTGCCCCGCCCGCGGTTTTCCGTCAATCGCAACCTTACCCTCTCGTCCCTTCCACCTTACTGTCCGTGCTCCAACCCTGCAGGTCGGTGGGGTTCAGGCTTGCCAGCCACGCTTCGCGGTTGTCCTCGTACTGCTGCCACGCGGCGTCGCTGCGGATCGCCGTGCCGGTCAGGTAGGCGTTGTCCCACGGGTTCGCCGGGTCGGGGTCGGTGGGGTCCCAGCCGCGCTTGCTCTCGTCGTCGGGGTCGGTGTACATCGTACCCGGCTTGCCCATCGGTCCCGGATTTTCGGCGTCGTCATAAATGCAGACCGGCGTGCCGATGGGGCAGTTGTCGTAGATCCACTTCACGTCCACGACCGCCAGCCGGATGCAGCCAAGGCTTGCCAGACTGCCCAGCTTGTTGAACTCATCGTACTCCAGATCGTCCTTGTGCTGGCTGTAATACGGCACGCTGTGGAACAGATAGCTGCTCCAGATGCGGGTGGCGTACTGCCCGTAGCAGGGTCCCGCCAGCAAGCGCCACGGGTAGCTGATGGGCGTACCCCAGTACCCGGTGGGGGTGTCGGTGCCGCCGCTGCACACCATCGCCATAAAAGGCACGGTGTACTGATGATTTTCGTCCAAGGTGTAAACGGTCACGGTGCCGGCGTCACGGTTTACCGCCAAAAAGTAGGGGAACCCTTCCTGCTCGTCCAGCGTCATACCGGCGGCGGCGTACTGCGCTGCCAGCGCTTCCATGGTGGCGCGTCCGGCGTCGTTCCAAGTGGCGGGGTCGGTGATCTGCGGCGCGTCCTTCGTGGCGTTGGCGGTGGCTGCCGCCATGGCGGGCGCGACGGTCGGCTCCGGGGTCGGCGTGGGCGTGGGTTCGGGCGAAGGCTCCGGCGTGGGGGTCGGCTCGGCGGCGGAGGACGCACTGTACTGCGGCAGGTCGCCAGGCTTCATCGCGCTCGGCTCGCGGTGGCAGGCGGTCAGCACGGTCAGCGCCAGGGCAAGGGGCAGCAAACGGGCAATGATACGCATAATTTCTCCTTACTGTTTGGTGACGCCGTACTCCTGCGCCATCAGGGCTTCCAAGGCGGCAAAGCTGCGGCGGACTTTTTCGGTGGGGATGCAATACGCCATACGGAAATACCCCGGACAGCCGAAGCTGTCGCCGGGAACCAACGCTAAATCGTACTTTTGTGCCTTGCGGCAGAAGGCGTTGGCGTCCGGTTCGGGCGCTTTGGGGAAGATGTAAAACGTGCCGTCGGGCTTGACCACGGTAAAGCCGAGCGACAGCAGCTCGGCGTAGATCAGCTGCATATTGGTTTCGTACACGCGCAGGTCGCCGGTCACGTCTAGGCAATCCTTGACCGCCATCTGGATCAGCGACGCGGGGCAGTTGTGTCCGATGCCGCGCGAAATCTGCCCGCACATCGGCACAATGCTGTCGGCGTCCTCGCAGCGGGGGTTGGCGGCGACGTAGCCCATACGCTCGCCGGGGATGCTCAGGCTCTTGGAAAAGGAGTAGCAGGTCAGCGTGTCATCGTAGAATTTGGCAGGGTAGGGAATTTCCGCGCCGCCAAAGGCGATCTCGCGGTACGGCTCGTCAGAGATCAGGAAGATATGATGCCCGAATTTCTGCGATGCTGCGCGCAAAACGTCGGCAAGGCGGGTCAGCGTTGCGGCGCTGTACGCCGTGCCGCTGGGGTTGTTGGGCGAGTTGATCAGCACGGCGGCGGTGTTTTCGTCCAGCAGGGTGTCCAGCGCGTCAAAGTTGATTTGAAAATCCGCGCAGCGCGGCGGCGCAACGCGCAAGCTCAGCCCCGCGCCCTCGACATAGGGCTTGTACTCAGGGAAAAACGGCGCAAAGGTCACGACATTTTGCCCCGGCACGCCCACGCAGCGCAGCGCGTGCGCCAGCGCCCCTGCCGCGCCGCTGGTCATAAAGATGTGGGCGGCGGTGTAGTCCATCCCGAAACGGCGGTTCAGGCTTTGCGCCACGGCGGCGCGTACGTCGGGCAGCGTCAGGGTGGGGGTGTAGCCGTGCAGCGTCACGGGGTCGGTGTCGGCAAGCAGGCGGCGGCAGCTTTCGGTGAAGCGGTCAGGGCAGGGAACGGACGGGTTGCCCAGCGAGTAGTCAAACACGTTTTCGTAGCCGATCTCCTGCCCGCGCGCGGTGCTCCACTCGGAAATTTGGCGGATTACCGACTTCGCGGAAAGCATATCCTTGTAGTGTTGTGCGATCAAAAGCAATTACCCCCTCTTTATAGATAATAGATAAAAGATAATAGATAATAAATATGGAGTGCCGCCCTCGGCGGCACATTATACTGCCGAGATACTGTCGAAAAACTCTTGTAGGGGCGAGCATTGTGTCAAGAGTAACATAGGTAACACCCAGGGAAGACACATAGGTTACAGTCTGCGGATG
>CAKTAS010000112.1:0-4886 GCA_934529095.1 uncultured Gemmiger sp.
TCGCTGCCCGGATAGATGAACCCGCGGTTTTTGCACAGGTTCACGATCATGTCAAGGGTCTTTTCACTGTTCTTCATACATTACTCCTTCCGCATGGCTGGCTGCCACACAAAGCGATTTATTTCCCATCGCGCCGCGTTTTCGGCGCGATAGCCACATTATACCACGCCCTGCCGCGCAGGGCAAGCGCTCAGGCGTTGCCGCCCAAGGTCTTGATGTCGTCGTTGTCGGCAAACGCAACCGCGCTGTAACCGGCAGCCTCCAGCGTGCCGAACTGCTTGCCCAGCTTTTTGGCTTGGGGCAAAACGGTCACGTCGTAGTCGGCGCGCAGGGTCTCGGCCTTTTCGAGTACGTCGGCAAAGTCGGCATCCTTCAGATACAGCAGCGCCAGATGCGGCTTAGCGCCGGGGATCTGGTAGCCCTGCTCCAGCAAAATGCCGCAGACACGCTCAAAGCCGATGGAGAAGCCGACCGCAGGCACCTGCTGCCCGATAAACTTGCCCACCATATTGTCGTAGCGTCCGCCGCCTGCCACCGCGCCGCTGAACTGCGGGCAGGTGACCTCAAACACCATACCGGTGTAGTAGCCCTGACCGCGCACCAGGCTGGGCGCATAGGCAATGCCGTAGCGTCCGCCGGCGATTTTTTCGCTCACGGCAATGACATAGCGCAGATCGGCAGTCAGTGCCTCGTCGTCCACCTTGGCGGCGACGGTGTCCAGGCTGAAATCCCCCGCGCGCAGGAACTCGTCCAGCGCCTGCACGGCGGACTCGGCAAAGCCCTTCTCGGTCAGCTCCTTTTTGACGCCGTCCGCACCGATCTTGTCCATCTTGTCAAAGCTGATGCAGACAGAATCCAGCTGATCCTCGGCAAAGCCCATCTTCTGCAGCATGGCGCGCAGGATGCGGCGGTCATTGATGTTGACGGTAAAGCCCGTAAAGCCGATGCTCAGCAGGGCGCGGGCGGTCACGTCGATCAGCTCCACCTCGGCATTGGGGGAGGAATCACCCAGAATGTCGATATCGCACTGCACAAACTCGCGCAGGCGACCCTTTTGCGGGCGCTCGGCGCGGTAGACGCGGTCGGTCTGGATGACCTTAAAGGGATTGGGCAGCTCGTTGCGGTTGGCGGCATAATAGCGGGACAGCGGCAGCGTCAGGTCATAGCGCAGCCCCATATCGGACAGCTGCTTTTCGTCGCCGCTTTGCAGGGCGGCTGCCAGCTTGTCGCCGCGCTTCAGCACCTTGAAAATCAGGTTCAGGTTGTCGCCGCCGTCGCTCTTATCCAGGTTTTCCATATCCTCCAAAATGGGGGTGGAAATGCGCTGGAACCCGGCTGCGCGGTAGGTGGACAAGATCCGGCTCTGGATAAAATCACGCAGCGCCTGCTCGCGGGGCAGCAGATCGCGCATACCCTTCAACGGTTGTGTTTTCATGGGCGGATGCTCCTTTTATATAAATGGTAGGTAAAACTCTTATCCTTATATAATAGCTTGCCCGCCGCATTTTGTCAACGAAAACCGGGCATACTACCTTCCACAAGGGGAGGGGATGGCGTGGACAAGGCAAACCGGGGCGCTTATATCTTGGCGGCGGGGGCAGCGGTGCAGCTGCTTACCGGCATACCGGCGGCGTGGGGCGTGTTTCAAAAGCCGCTGATGCAGGGGTACGCGCTGTCGCGCGGGCAGGTGATGCTGGGCTTCGCCGTTTTGGTGGCAGCCTACGGCGCGGGCTGCGCGGCGGGCGGGCTTTTGCAGGACAAGCACGGTCCTAAGTTTGCCGGGCTGTGGGGTACCGCGCTGCTGGGCGGGGGATTTCTGGCGGCGTCCTTGGTGCCTGCGGGCAATACGGCGCTGTTTTTGCTGGTGTTCCCGCTGCCTGCCGGGCTGGGCAGCGCCTTTCTTGCCCCGGCGGTGCTGGCGTGTGCGCAAAAATGGTACCGGGACAAAAAGGGGCTTGCCACCGGCGTGACCGGCGCAGCGATGGGATTTTCCGGCGCGTTCTACACGCTGTTTGTGCAGGGGGTGGGGCAGCGCTTCGGCATACGGGTGTGCCTTGCCGCCTTGGGTGCGGTGATGCTGGTCGTCTGCGGGGCAGGGGCGGCGCTTTTGCAGGACCCGCCCCCGGCAGCCGCCGCACAGCCGCAGCAGGGGCTTACCTATAAACAAATGCTGCACACCGTGCAGTACGCCCTGTGCGCGGCGGCGGTGGCATTGTCCGCCCCGGCGGTGCTGCTGTTCAGCCCGGAAATTTTAAAAATTGCCGCCGAGCGCGGCGTGCCGGAATCCGCCGCCCCGCTCAGCATTGTGCTGGGTTCGGCGTTCAGCGCAGCGGGGCGTCTGCTCTGCCCGGCTGCCAGCGACAGGCTGGGGCGCAAGCCGGTTTTGCTGGGCATCTATGCAGGGCTGGCGGCGGGTTCGCTCTGGTTTGCCTTTGCGCAGGGGCAGACGGTGCTGTTTTCCTACGCCTTGCTGACCTTTTTTTATTCGGGCGGCGCGGCGGTGCAGCCCGCCTTGAACAGCGATCTGTTCGGCCTTGCCCACGCCGGGGTCAATTACGGCTTTATTGCGCTGGGGATGAGCGGCGGCAGCCTGATCAGCTATATCGGCAGTCAGGCGCTGCCCCTGACGGCGCGCCACTGGCTGGCAGGGCTGTGCGCCCTAGCGGGCGGCATCTGCGTTGCCTGCCTGCGCCCGGTGGAGAAGGAGTGAAAGGACAAAAAGGTAAAGTTTTAGTTTTAATGGACTAGTAGGGGCGGGGCACGCCCCGCCCGCGACCATATACTATAATGAATATAACGGGTTGGTTTGTAGGGGCGGCATATATGCCGCCCGCCGCAACCGCCCGGATATTACGATATAGCGGGCAAAGCCGCACGGGACGCATCTATGCGTCCCCTACAAACCTACCAATACGTTTGCATTTGTTCCGCCAAGTTTATCGACGATCTGTGCCGCCCCGCGGGCGGTTTTTGCCTTTTTACAGCAATTTTTCCAAATTTCCACAAGTTAGCTTTGTCTAACCTCTTGAAAAAACGACTTTGACCCTATATAATAAAGTTAGCTGTGAAAAGCATAACAATTACGCAAAGGAGAGAATATTATGATCGAATACTCCGCACAGGTCAACAATATGTGCCCGATCACAAAAGGTCCTAAGCACGGTCCCGCCCCCATCCCCGAAGAAGGCGAATGGGTAAAGGCTTATAAAATTGAGGACATCAGCGGCTACACCCATGGTGTGGGCTGGTGCGCTCCCCAGCAGGGTACCTGCAAGCTGAGCCTGAACATCAAGAACGGCATCATCGAGGAAGCTCTGGTCGAGACCATCGGCTGCTCCGGTATGACCCACTCTGCCGCTATGGCGGGCGAGATCCTGCCCGGCAAGACCATTCTGGAAGCCCTGAACACCGACCTCGTCTGCGACGCTATCAACGTTGCCATGCGTGAGCTGTTCCTGCAGATCGTCTACGGCCGCAGCCAGACTGCTTTCTCTGAGAACGGTCTGCCCGTCGGCGCAGGTCTGGACGACCTGGGCAAGGGTCTGCGTTCCATGACCGGCACCATCTTCTCCACCAAGGCCAAAGGCGTTCGCTATCTGGAGCTGACCGAGGGCTACATCCTCAAGACCGCTCTGGACAAGGACAATCAGGTCATTGGCTATCAGTTCGTCCGTCTGGGCAAGATGATGGAAGACATCCGCCACGGCAAGGATCCCAAGGAAGCCTACGAGAAGAACATCGGCACTTACGGCCGCTTCTCTGCCGAGCAGGGCGCTGTCAAGTACATCGACCCGCGTGAAGAATAAGAGAGGGAGGAACATACATTATGGCAACTTTTGAATCCCAAAACCGCCGTATGCCCAAGATCGAGGCCTGCCTGAAGGCAAATGGTCTGGAGAGCTTGGACGCCTGCAACGAGCTGCTGCTGTCCAAGGGCATCGACTGCGATAAGATCATCCGCGGCATCCAGCCCATCTGCTTCGACAACGCCGTCTGGGCTTATACCCTCGGCACTGCCATCGCCGTCAAGCGCGGTCTGAAGAGCGCTGCTGACTGCGCCGCCGCCATCGGCGAAGGTCTGGAAGCTTTCACCATCCCCGGTTCCGTTGCCGAGCAGCGCAAGGTCGGTCTGGGTCACGGCAATCTGGGCGCCATGCTGCTGCATGAGGACACCCATTGCTTCGCTTTCCTCGCCGGTCACGAGTCCTTCGCTGCCGCTGAGGGCGCCATCGGCATTGCCCGTACCGCCAACAAGGTCCGCAAGGAGCCCCTGCGCGTTATCCTGAACGGTCTGGGCAAGGACGCCGCCCAGATCATCAGCCGTATCAACGGTTTCACCTATGTGCAGACCGATTACGACTTCAAGACCGGCGAGCTGAAGGTCGTCAACACCATTCCTTACTCTGACGGCGAGCGCGCTGCTGTTAAGTGCTACGGCGCCAACGACGTTCTGGAAGGCGTTGCCATCATGAAGGCAGAGGGCGTTGAGGTTTCCATCACCGGTAACTCCACCAACCCCACCCGCTTCCAGCATCTGGTTGCCGGCACCTACAAGAAGTGGGCGCTCGAGAACGGCAAAAAGTACTTCTCCGTCGCTTCCGGCGGCGGCACGGGTCGTACCCTGCACCCCGACAACGTGGCTGCCGGTCCTGCCTCTTACGGCTTGACCGACTCCATGGGTCGTATGCACGGCGACGCCCAGTTTGCCGGCTCCTCCTCCGTGCCTGCGCACGTTGAGATGATGGGTCTGATCGGCGCCGGCAACAACCCCATGGTCGGTATGACCGTGGCTTGCGCTGTTGCTGCTTCTCAGGCGAACGCCTGATTCCCTTTGCAATAGCTTTTATGGGAGAAACCCCGTTTGTGGGTTTCTCCCATTTTTTATG
>CAKTAS010000113.1:0-4885 GCA_934529095.1 uncultured Gemmiger sp.
AATTGTATTTTTTGCGACAAAATGTTACTATATTCCTAGAATCCGTTTTTAACTTTTTATCAAGAAAGGGCAAGCATCGTGGCAGAAGAACGCTATGTATACCGCCGTGCAGGCGCTGCGCCGCAGGCGCGCAACCCCAAAACCAACCCGCCCCGCCGTCCGGCACCGCAAAAACGCCGCCGCAGACGTCCCGGACGTGTGCTGGCGCTGTGCCTTACCTGCCTGCTGCTGGCTGCCGCCGTGGGCGTTGCCCTTGTGCGCTGCGGCATCGAGGAAGCAGCCCCCGCCAAGGCGGACTTCGGCACCGCTGCGCCCGCGTGGCAGAAAAACGAGCTGGGCTACTACTTTAACAGCGCCGGCAACGCCATACCCGCCGCCGTGCTGAAAGGCATGGACGTGTCCCGCTATCAGGGCGAGGTGGACTGGGAAAAGGCAAAATCCGCCGGGATCGACTACGCCATTCTGCGCTGCGGCTTTGGCGGCGAGTGGGACGGGCAGGAGGAAAACTGGAATCAGGACGACCCGCAGTTCCGCCGCAACGCCGACGAATGCACCCGGCTGGGCATCCCGTTCGGCGTGTACCTTTACTCCTACGCCACCACGGTGGAGGAAGCCCGCAGCGAGGCGGACCACGTTGCCCGCCTGCTGGGTCTGGTCGCCCCGGCGTTCCCCGAACTGGGCGACTACACCGCCGCGCCCTACCAGCTGAGCTACCCCGTGTACTACGACTTAGAGGACAAATACATTGCCAAGGTCCTGCCCGATGAAATGGCAGAGATCGTCCACGCCTTCTTTGACCGCCTGACCGAGCATGGCTACACCGGCAAACAGGGGCTGTATGCCTCGCTGAATTGGGTGCGCGGACGCTTCGGTGACGCTGCCTTTGACCCGTGGCGGGAAAACCTGTGGATCGCGCGATTCTCGGACGAGTTGGGCTACACCGGCACCTACGATATGTGGCAGTGCAGCTACACCGCCACCGGCGCAGACTACGGCGTACAGAGCGAAACCGTTGACCTCAACTTTGTGATGCGCCCCTTTGTGCCGACCGGCGTCAAGGACTGCATCAGCAAATTTACCGACGCCAAGCTGGTCAACGACACCCGCCAATGGGAACTGCACCTTGCCAACAAGGATGACCGCGCCACCCTGACCACCAACCGCGACAACGCCGAAGCACAGAACGTTTTCTGGACGACCAGCAACAAAAATGTCGCTACTGTGGACAAAAACGGCACCGTGCGCGCCCGCGCCGACGCGGGCGAATGCACCCTGACCGCCACCCTTGCCGACGGCACGGAGCAGTTTTCCTGCGTGGTGCGGGTGGGCGACATCACCGTGCCGATCTTTGCCACCGCAGGCTTGCAGGGCAGCCGTGACCGCATCGCGGACGCCGCCGCCCAAAAGGCAGGCACCCCCGACGCCATTTTGCTGGACGCCGGCAACAGCCTGCACGGCACCCCCATGGCCAGTATGACCGGCGGTATGGATATGATGAGCGCCTTCTCCGCCGCCGGGTACGACCTGCAGGCGGTCAGCCTGTGGGATATGGCATACGGCACCGCCCGCCTGCTGAGCGACGCCAATATGGCGGCAGGTCCGACGATCGCTTCCAATTTGCAGGACGGCAGCGGCACCCCCGTTTTGTACCGCTCGACCAGCTGGCACCGCAACAAGGTCACCGACGGGCAGACCGCCGTGATCGAGCGCGCCGGGTATAAGATCGGCTTTTTCAGCGTGAACGCTGCCGCCGACACCGTGTTTACCACCTCCAACACCGAGTTGTTCGCCGCCGCTGACTTTGCCGAAAACGCCGCCAAGCAGATCGACACCCTGCAAAAGCAAGGGGTCGATGCCATCGTGTGCCTTGCCAGCGCCGCCCCCGCCGACAGCAGCTGGCAAAAAACGCTGCTGAAGCAAGGGGTGGACGCCATCATCACAACGGCGGCCACCGCCGACAATGACCGCGTGCTGGCTGCCGGGCTGGGTACCGACGGGCTGGCGCGGCTGGATCTGACCTTTACCCAAGGCGGCGGCTGCACCGTGACGGTTCAGCCCGCCCTGACCGCCGCCGCGCTGGATGCCGCCCGCACGGGCTACACCGCCGCCGCGACACCCGCCCCCGACAGCGAGGACGACACCGCCGCGCCGACCGAGCGCGCCGACGAAGCCCCGCAAAAGGCAGCCGATGCCTACGCCTATGCCGATTCCCTGCTGCAGGGGCTGGACGCCGACGACCAAAGCATCTGGTACACGACGCTGTTCACCTTTTCCGAGAACACCGACGTCAAAAAGACCATCAGCTTCGGCAACTATGTGGCAGCGCTGTACAGCGACATTGCCGCTGCCCATGTTGGCAGCCTGCTGCCCGAGGGTACCGAGATCACCGCGCTGGCTTGCGGCGTGACGGCACCCGCCTACGGTGAGGTCAGCCGCGGCGCACTGATCGAAGCCCTGCCGCAGAGCGCGCGCCTGCAGCTGATCCGAACCGATGCCGACACCGCCAAAACCTTGGCGGCGCTGGGCGAGCGCACCTACCTGAACAGCCTGACCGAGTTTGCGCCCGAGGGCGACACCTATCTTGTCACCGACAGCGCGGCGCTTTCGGCACTGGATGCCGCCAGCTACACCGTCTTGCAGGATTACGGCGATGTGTTCTGGGCAGTGCGTATGAATATCAACGATCTGACGAACAATTTTCAAGAACCCTTTACCCTGCCCGAAGCCCCCAGCAAGGGCGTCGGACGCCGATGATTCCGGGAGGTGCTTCTATGAAGCTAACGTTTTTGGGCGCAGCGCGGGAGGTTACCGGCAGCTGCACACAGGTGGAGGCGGCAGGTCACTGCTTTTTGGTGGACTGCGGCATGGAGCAGGGGCGCGATGTCTATGAGAACGCCCCGCTGCCCTTTGCCCCCGGGCGCTATGAGGCGTTGCTGCTGACCCACGCGCACATCGACCACTCGGGGCGCATCCCCTACCTGTACAAAAACGGGTTCCGCTCCCCCATTTACACCACCGATGCCACCGCCGATTTGTGCGGCATTATGCTGGAGGACTCGGCGCATATCCAGGAGCAGGAGGTCGAGTGGAAAAACCGCAAGGCGCAGCGCAGCGGTGCGGCGGCGATCGAGCCGGACTACACCGTGGAGGACGCGCAGAAGGTCATGCGCCAGTTCGTCCCCTGCCCCTACGACACTTGGCTGACGCTTTTTGACGGTGACACGGGAAAAATCGAGATGCTGTTCACCGACGTGGGGCATCTTTTGGGCAGCGCGTCCATCTCGCTGCGCATCACCGAGCCGGGGCGCAGCGCCGAAACGCTGGTGTTTTCGGGCGATATCGGCAACCTGCACCAGCCGCTGATCAAGGACCCCGCCGTGCCGCCGCACGCCGATTATCTGGTGATGGAATCGACCTACGGCGACCGCAGCCACGGTCCCAAGCCGGATTATCTGGGCGAGCTGACGCAGATTTTGCAGCAGACCTTTGACCGCGGCGGCAACGTGGTGGTACCCAGCTTTGCCGTGGGGCGCACGCAGGAGCTGCTGTATTTTATCCGCCAGATCAAGGCGGAGGGGCGGGTCCACGGACATGGGGATTTCCCCGTGTATGTGGACAGCCCGCTGGCCAGCAAATCCACAACGATTTTCCGCGAAAATTACCTGGAATGTTACGATGACGAGGCCATGGCGCTGGTGCAGGCGGGCGAAAACCCCCTGCAATTCCCCGGGCTGCATATCAGCGAAACGAAGGAGGATTCCGTTGCCATCAACAGCGACCCGACGCCCAAGGTCATTTTGTCCGCGTCCGGTATGTGCGACGCGGGGCGCATCCGCCACCACCTGAAATACAACCTCTGGCGTCCCGAATGCACCGTGCTGTTTGTGGGGTTCCAAAGCCCCGGCACGCTGGGAAACGCCCTGCTGGGCGGCGCGACCGAGGTCAAGCTGTTCGGCGAGCCGGTGCAGGTCAAGGCAAAAATCTGCCAGCTGAGCGGGCTTTCGGGACACGCCGACAACGCCGGGCTGGAGGCTTGGCTGAAAGCCTTTGACGAAAAGCCGAAGTTTGTCTTTGTCAACCACGGCGAGGATGCCGTGGCGCAGCATTGGGCAGAGCATCTGCAGGCCCTTGGGTACGAGGCAGACGCCCCGTACAACGGCGGCATCTGGGTGGCGGGGCAGGGGCGCGTTGCCTGCGCCGAAACCGGCAACACACAAAAAATCCTACCCACGCAGAAAATTGCCTCCGTGCGCACCAGCGCCGCCTTTGAGCGCCTGCTTGCCGCCGGACGACGCCTGATGGCATTGATCGAGCGCAGCCGCGGCTGTGCCAACAAGGACCTTGGCAAATTTGCCGACCAAATCACCGCCGTGTGCGACAAGTGGGAGAAATACTGACAAATGTGGCATCCGATCAAGCATTATAAAACGATCCATCATCATAAAATGCTGGTAATGCAAAACTGCTTCCGCTGCGGGCTGTACCGCCAAGGGCTGATGCACGACCTGAGCAAGCTCTCCCCGGTGGAGTTCTGGGCGGGGGCAAAATACTGGCAGGGCAGCTGCAGCCCCAACAACGCCCAGCGCAAGGCCGAGGGGTACAGCGCCGCGTGGCTGCACCACAAGGGGCGCAACAAGCACCATCTGGAATATTGGATCGACTACGCGCCGAACGGCGACCACAAGATGGCAGGGATGCGTATGCCGGAAAAATACGTGGCGGAGATGGTGTGTGACCGCATTGCCGCCAGCAAAAACTACAAGGGCGATGCCTACACCGACGCCGCCGCGTGGGAGTATTACGCTCACAGCCGCGACCACTATATTTTGCACCCCGACACCCGCCGCCAGCTGGAAGCCTGCCTGCTGATTTTGCGCGACGAGGG
>CAKTAS010000114.1:0-4864 GCA_934529095.1 uncultured Gemmiger sp.
CCCCGCAAAACCCGCACAAGCTGTTGTTATGGGCTTTTCAGCGGCCGTCCCTCGCGGGACAGCTTGATTATATTACCACAGGTTGTCATACTTTGTCAACAGGTTTTTTCAAAATTTTTGAAATTTCTCCAATAGCTGCGCGGCACAGTCGATTTCTGCGATGAACGTATCATACACCAACTTGGTAGGCTTTGTCAAGAGAAGTCATACAACTTTGGTATCCCGCACAATCCGGGCAAAGCAAAAGCGTACAATTTGACGAAGCTACGCGGCAAATTGTACGTTGTGTAAATTATTTGCGCTGCGGTTGTTTTACGCTTTGTAAACACGGCACCGCTTCGCCCAGCAGCTGCAGGCGCATCCACGTCAGGATTTTGCGCTCCCGCCGGGAAACCTGCACCTGCGTGGTACCCAGTTGGCGGGCGGTTTCACTTTGGGTGCGCCCGGCAAAGTAGCGCATCCGTATCAGATCAAAATCGGCGGGCGGCAGCTTGTCCAGCACCTCGCGCAGGCTGATCCGCTCCGACAATACTTCCTCGGGCGAATCCACCGGCACGTCCCACTCCCGCAAGCCGTCCTCCCCGTCCGCCGGGGTCAGCGACAAGGTGGGCAGCGAGGCGCGGATCGCCAGGGCGATCTGCTCCGGCGTGGTGTTCAGCGCCTGTGCCAGCTCCCCCACCGTCGGCTCGCAACCGGTCTGTTTCAGACATTGCTCGCGCCGGGCGTTGATCTTCAGCCCCAACTCCTTGATGGAGCGGCTGACCTTGACCGTGCCGCCGTTGCGGAACAGCTTTTTGATCTCGCCCAGGATCACCGGCACCGCATAGGTAGAAAAGCACACCCCGCGCGACCAGTCAAACCCATCGTAGGCTTTGACCAGCCCCAGACACGCCGCGGCGTACAGCTCGTCATACTCCATGCCCCGGTTTTTGAACCGCCCCGCGCAGGCGTGCGCCAGCCCCAGGTTGTTTTGAATAAACACTTCCCGCGGCATTGCCCCGCCCTGTGCAGACATAGCGACCCTCCTTTATATTATGTAGAGGGTCGGGCGCGGGCGTCCAGCTTTTTGGTCATGGTGACGCGGGTGCCGCGCCCCGGCGTGGAGGATACCCGCACCTTGTCCATAAAATTCTGCATCACGGCAAAGCCGAGTCCCGCGCGTTCCTCGGGGTCGCCGGTGGTGTACAGCGGCTGCATCGCTTGCTGCACATCGGGGATGCCCACGCCGCGGTCCGTGACCGTGATGCGCACGATGCCGCCCTCATACAGCGCCGCTGTCAGCGTGATGGCACCGATGCAGGACGGATAGGCGTGAACGATACAGTTGGTGACCGCTTCGGACACGGCGGTCTTTAGATCCGCCAGCTGCGGCACGGTGGGGTCCAGCTGCACCAAAAACGCCGCCAGCGCCGCGCGGGCAAAGCCCTCGTTGACGGAGCGGCTGGCAAAGGTGATTTTGACCTGATTGAGCATCTTCATAGCGTTTTCTCCTTATGCGTAGGCAATGCGCGCCAAATCCAGCATACGGCGGATCGCCGCCGGCGGGTTTTGCACCGTAAGCCGCCCGCCCAGCGCCCGGATATGCCGCCCGCGCCCCAAAATCAGCCCCACGCCGGAGGAATCCATAAAGGTCACGCCGGAAAAATCCAACGTCAGCAGTTCGGGCAGGCGGTCGTCCACCTGCGCGTCGATCTCATTGCGCAGCGTCTGCGCGGCGTGGTGGTCGATCTCGCCGCTTAAATACGCCGCCAGTGTGCCGCTGCCCGGCACAAAGCACACCCTTGCCATAGTTGTCCCCTTTTACTATATGAAATACATAAAAGAAAAAGCCTGTACCTTTACGATACAGACTTTCGGGTGCATATTTTGTTGCAACAGGGCAGGGCGGATTATTTTTCTGCCTCTTTAAGCAGCCACGGGCGTGCTTCCGCCGCCAGATACAGCGAGCCGCAGACCACCACACCTGCCAGATTCTGTTCCTCGGCATAGTCGACCGCCTTGCGCAGCGCGGCAGGCACGCTGCTGACTGCCTCGGCGTCGGTGTAAAAGCGGGCTTCCTTTTGCAGTTCCTCGGCGGGCAGGGCGCGGGGCGACGCGGGGGTAACGGTGTACAGCTTGGCAAAGCAGGGCGCCAGCTCGGACAGCATGGTGTCGTGGTCCTTGTCCCGGAGCATACCGACCACGCCGACCAGATTTTCTTCAAAATCGGCGGCTTTGAGGGTATCAGCCAGTGCCTGCACGCCGTCCGGGTTGTGGCAGCCGTCCAGCAAAAGCAGCGGGTGGCGGCGCAGAACCTCGATGCGGGCAGGCATACGCGCCCGCGCCAGCCCCTGCAGAATGGCTTCGTCGGGGATGTCGTAGCCGAAATCGCGCCAGAGCGCAAGGGCAATTTCCACCGCCATGGCGGCGTGGTTTGCCTGATGCGCACCGGGCATACCCAAGACGACATCATAGCCGCCGTAGTTGATGCGGTTCTGCAGCCGCTTGCCCTTGACGCACACAAGGTCGGCGGCATCGGGCGTGATGATGCTGGTGTGCGCGTCGGCTGCCGCGGTCAGGATGGGTCCCATCGCTTCGGCGGGCTGGTCGGGGTAGCAGACGACGGTGCAGCCCTCGGTGATGATGCCGGCCTTTTGCGCGGAAATTTCCGCCAGCGTGTCGCCCAGCAGCTCGGTGTGGTCCTTGCCGATTTTTGTGATGGCAGCCACCAGCTTGCGGGTCACGGCGTTGGTGGCGTCGTACTTGCCGCCAAGACCGGTTTCCAGCACGACGATGTCGCATTTTTCGCGGGCAAACCACAGCAGCGCCAGCGCGGTGACGGCTTCAAACTGCACGGGCGGCTCGCCCCCCTCGGCGCGGATGGCGTCAATGGCGGCGAGGACCTTTTGCGCCAGCGAGGTCAGCGTGCGGGCGGGGATCATCTCGCCGTCGATCTGAAAGCGCTCCCGGAAGTCCACCACATAGGGGCTGACGGTCAGACCGGTCTTGTACCCGGCTTCGGTCAGGATGGCGGAGGTCATAGCCGCCAGACTGCCCTTGCCGTTGGTGCCGGCAATATGTACGCAGGGCAGGTCGTTTTCGGGGTTGCCCAGATGGGTCAGCAGATTTTGCATACGCGCCAGCCCCGGCGCACCGGCACCCAGACGGGGCAGTGCCTGCAAGGCTTCGATGGCCTGTTGTGTGGTCATTGCGGTTCCTCCTCATGCTGTGTGTCTGCGTCCTGGTGGGCGCGGTGGGCGGCGCGGCGCGCCAGACGCTCGTGCTCGCGCTCACGCTCCGCCAGCAAAAGGCGGTCACGCTCGGCGCGCAGGGCGCGGTTTTCTCTTTTGACGGCGGCGTAGGCAGCCACCCCACGCGCGATCAGCAAAATCAGCAGCGCAAGGAGCAGCCCCGCGATGACGCCGGCGGTGTCGATCCAGACATCCCGGACCGAGGACGAGCGCCCCGGCACAAAGATCTGGATGGTTTCATCGGTCAGCGCCGTAAGTACGCCGCCCAGAATGGGCCAGCTCATATGGCGCACAAAATGCCGGGTGTACACACGCAGGCAGAGCATAAGCCAGAAGCCTTCGAGCATAAACTCGCAGAAATGTGCCAGCTTGCGGATGACGTGCTGGCTCAGCGGTCCCAAATTGACCTTTGCCAGCACGCTGTTTACGATTTTCATAACCTGATAGCTGCGGTCGGACGACACTGCCGCGACCTGCAGCGAGTTGCGGAAAATAAACACGATACTGCCGATCAGCGCTGCCGTAAACAGGATACGGAAGGCGATCATCCACGGACTTGTTTTTTGTGTTTCCATATTGCTCCTTTTTTAGTTTACCTTTATACATTGCCCTAATATACATTGCCTTAAATTTATATTATAGCACAGCTGCGCCGTCAGGGCAAGCGCTTGCCAGCCGCCGGGGGCGATGGTATAATAATTTTCATACCTATTTTATACCTATATATAGAAACGAGGCAGCCCCCTATGAATATACAGATTTTCGGCACAAACAAGAGCTTTGACACCAAAAAGGCGCAGCGCTGGTTCAAGGAGCGCGGAATTCGCTTTCAGATGGTAGATTTGAAGGAAAAAGGTCTGAGCCGGGGCGAGTTTGACAACGTCTGCCGCGCCGTGGGCGGCTGGGACAAGCTGGTGGACCCCGCCGCCAAGGACAAGGACACGCTGGCGCTGCTGCAATGGCTGGACGAAAGCCAGCAAGCCGACAAGCTGTTTGAGAACCAGCAGCTTTTGCGCCAGCCCATTGTGCGCAACGGCAGACAAGCCACCGTGGGCTACTGCCCGGATGTGTGGGAAGGCTGGGCGTAAGGCGCGCAGATTGCCCGCCGGGGCGGCAGACAGAATTTTGGGCGAGAATTGTGCGATATTACCCTTGACTTTTCTTTGCCGGTGTTGTACATTATAAGGTACAAATGCAGTGCGAAAGAGTGTTCGCGGAGGGTGCTTTTGCAGCAAGCCGGGGAGGATGCAAGCCCGGTAAGGCGCGCCGCGGGCTGTCACTTTCAAGCAGGCGGGGTGAACCACAGTAGCCGCGCCCGGGTTTGCCGCCGTTATCCGGGCAGGCGGGCTGTCAGACCTGCCGTAAAGCGGCCCGTAAGGGCAACTTGGGTGGTACCGCGACTTAGAATTTTCTGAGCCGTCCCATGATTTCTCATGGGGCGGCTTTTCTTTTTACGCAAAGCGCCCCGCACATTCCAAAGGAGGTTTCTACCAAATGCCGAAAGAACTCGCCAAACAGTATGCCCCGCAGGGCACCGAGGACCGCATCTACCAGAATTGGTGCGACAAGGGGTATTTCCATACCCAGATCGACCGCAGCAAAAAGCCCTTTACCATCGTAATGCCCCCGCCGAA
>CAKTAS010000115.1:0-4746 GCA_934529095.1 uncultured Gemmiger sp.
GCCTCGCCCTCGGCGGTGTGCCAGTCGGGCAGCTTGTAGCGGCAGGAGCCGAGATAGCTCGACGGCGTGCGCTTGAGCAGCTCGATATCCAGCGCGGATTTCAGCTTGTCGTCCAGCACGCAGGTGCGGCGCTCCAGCAGCCCTGCCACGCCGTGCAGCATACCGTACACCTTGTCCGCGCCGCGGCGCTTGCAGCTTTCATACACGCCCGCGAGGCTGGCATTGATCACCGAAGTAGGACCGCCGGATTGACCTACGATCGCATTTTTACCCATAGTTTTCCTCCTTGTTGATAAAAACCACAACCAACGTTTCTTGTGGTTTCAGTGTATCACGCCGGGGGGATTTTGACCATTGCGGCAGTTGCTTAAAATTTGCTGTCGAATTTTCCCGCGCGGCGGACGCACAAGTTCCGCACAGCGGAACGCATCAATTCCCGCTGCGCGGGATATAGAGAAAAGTTCCATAGTATGGAATTTTCCACCGTCAATCTGTGCAAGAACCGGGCGTAAACTTTGCAAAAATTGCGGTATATCGCCGGGAATTGTGCATTGTTGCCAAAGTTTTTTGCGAATTTTCGTCATTTTACCAAGGCACAGCACGGATTTTGCACCGCCCCGGTGTGCGCGGGCAAAGCACCGCAAAATATGCGCGGTTTCGGTGGCTGCGCTTTGGCGGATTTTCCCCCTTGTCTTTTTCTGCCGAAGTATGGTATACTGTTTATATATCACCTGCAAGGAGGCACCCGATATATGGGGTTGATTTCAGCCATTCAAAATAAAACAGAGGAAGTGCGCGCCCGTGAGCGCATCCGTCCCCTGCTGGAAAGCCGTATGATGCGCGACATCCTGCTGGAAATCGGGCAGCGCGGCACGGAAAAGCTCGACCCCCAAAGCGTGCCGCTGGAAATGCGTGACCGTGCCGCCAAGATGGCGGCCGAATGCGGCACCGCCGGGCTGCACCAAAGCGTGATCCGCGAGGTCATTCTGGATGAAGCGGGCATTGTGCTGTACGCCGGCAACGACGAAGTTGCCTTCCGCTACGCTGATTATAATTACGAAAACATTCAGGACACCGACGCCCTGCCCGCCGTGGCGCAATATCTGGTGCAGCACCTGCGCGGGTATTACAATATCAGCCGGACGTTTTACACCGTGCCGAAGCGCGGCGGGCGCACCACCGCCGAAAAAACCCGGCAGGTGTTCATCTGCCGCCACCACGAGGACACCCCCTTTGACCCCCAGCCCACGCAAAAACAAAAACTGTTTTAAAACGCAAAACCGCCGCCCCGTTCGGGGCGGCGGTTTTTGATTGCGCAGAGTTGAGAGTGGAGAGTTTAGAGTTAAGATGTGGTGTGTCCGCTTGCGCGGACACGTTTTTATAGGGGGATGGTTTGTTTTTGTTGTTGCGGTATTTGCGGTAGGTTTGTAGGGGACGCATATATGCGTCCCGTGCCGTTTGCCCGTTAGTTCGCATTACCGGGTTGGCTGCAACGGGCGGCATATATGCCGCCCCTACGGACTAACCCGTTAGTTTGGCGTTGCCGTTATGCCGCGGGCGGGGCGTGCCCCGCCCCTACCGCGCAATGATTTTTTTTACCCTGTAGGGCGGGGTGACCCCACCCCGCCGGGCAACATAAAATTTTATTGCAATTACCCCTTTGGTTGTAGGGGCGAGCATCGCTCGCCCGCGGGGTTTACCCGTTAGTTCGCATTACCGGGTTGGCTGCAACGGGCGGTCAATGACCGCCCCTACCGCGCTTCCATCCCTTACATAAATGGATTATAAAACCGCCCGTATCGGATGGTAACGCCAAGGCTGATTGCCAGCAGCGCCACGCCCAGCGCCATGGCGGCATAGTCGCTTTTGGCAAAGGGGCGGCGGGTGTACCATGTGCGGGTCTTGCTTTTGCCGAAGCCGCGCAGTTCCATCGCGTTGGAGATGGTATCAATGCGGTTCAGGCTGGTCAAAATCAGCGGCAGCAGGATATGTACGGTGTTTTTCAGCCGCTTGAAGAACGGCTCGTTTTTGCCAAGCTCGACGCCGCGCGCCTGCTGCGCTTGGCTGATGGCGTGGAAATCGCGCTGGATGTCGGGGATATAACGCAGCGCGATCGCCACCGAATACCCAATTTTGTACGATACACCGATACCGTTCAGGCTGGCGGCAAACTCGCTGGGGTTGGTGGCGCTGATAAACAAAATCGCCACCGGCAGCGTGACAAAATATTTCAGCGTAATGTTGAACATATAAAACAACTGCTCGGCGGTGATGTCGTACCGCCAGAACAGGTGGCACAGCACCGTGCGGGTGCCGTACAGCGCGGTGCCTTGGTTGGGGTCAAACAGGTAGATAAAAAAGTTGTTCAGCAGCAAAAACACCAGCATAAACACGAACATAAACCGCACTTCTTTGTAGTGCAGGCGGCTGAGTTTGAACGCTGCCAAACTGACCGCCAGCAGCCCCAGCAGCAGCCATGTGTTGTAGGTGATCATACCGGCAAAGGTGAACAGCAGAAAAAACGCCAGCTTGGTCGTGCCGGTCAGCCGGTGAACAACGCTCTCGCGCGGGAGGTAATTCAAAACCGTTTTAGCAGCCATGGTTGCGCACCTCCCGGTCGGCGGCGATAAACCGCTCGACAAAATCTTCCGCCGGGGCAATGCCGCAGCGGTTCGCCAGCGTGTACAGGCTGGTTTCCTTCAGCGCCGCGCGCTCCACCAAGGCGGGGTCGCACAGCACAGCGGCGGGGCTGCGGTCGGCAATCAGCGCACCATCGCAGAAAACCAGCGCCCGCGCGGTGTATTCCAGCATCAGATGCATATCGTGGGTGATCATCACCACGGTCACGCCGCGCCGGTTCAGCCCGCGCAAAAACTCCATAATTTCGGTGTAATGCTTAAAATCCTGCCCGGCAGTCGGCTCGTCCAAGAGGATCAGTTCCGGCTGCTGCACCAGCACACTGGCGATGGTGACGCGCTTTTTCTGCCCGAAGCTCAGCGCCGAGATCGGCCAGTTGCGGAAGGGATACAGCCCGCAGATTTTCAGCGTATCCTCCACGCGGGCGCGCACTTCCGGCTCGGTCAGACCCAGCCCCTGCAGCCCCATGGCGACCTCGTCATAGATCATCGTCTGGGAAATCATCTGGTTGGGGTTTTGCATAACGTAGCCGATGTGCTTGGCGCGGCGGCGGATGTTGACGTCCTGCAGATCCTGCCCGTTGAGGAAGATCTGCCCGCTGTCCTGCGTTTCAAAGCCGCAGATCAGCTTGGACAGCGTGGATTTGCCCGCGCCGTTGCGCCCCACGATGCTGACCATCTCGCCCTTGCCGATGGCAAAGCTGACGTTTTGCAGCGTGTGCATGGATTTGTCGTACCCAAAGCTGACATCGCGCACCTCCAGCAGCGGGGCGGGCGCGGGCTGGGCGGCAGGCAGCGGCTCGGCGGTGAACCAGCGCTGCACGGCGGCGGTGTCGGCATCGTCCAGTACAAGGGTATCGATGTGGGCGGGGCGTTTTTGCGGCGTGATTTCCACCCCCGCATAGCGCAGCGCCGTCAGGTACAGCGGCTCGCGGATGCCGTTTTTTGCCAGCAAATCGGTGCTGAGCAGCTCGTCGGGGCGCAGATCGGCAAGGATGCGCCCCTCCCCCATCAAAATGATGCGGTCCACGCTGCGCCACAGCACGTCCTCCAGACGATGCTCGATGATCAGCACCGTGGTGTCGGTTTTTTGCTGCACGGCGTCGATCAGCTCCATGGTCTGCTTGCCGGTGGCGGGGTCCAGGTTTGCCAGCGGCTCGTCAAACAAAAGCACGCTGACCTTGTCCACCATGACGCCCGCAAGGCTGACGCGCTGTTTTTGCCCGCCCGAAAGTTCGTGCGGGGCGTAGTCGAGATGATGCTCGATGCCCACCAGCTCGGCGGCGCGGCGGGTGATGGCGTGCATTTCGTCCTGCGGGGTGCAGCTGTTTTCCAGCGCAAAGGCGATGTCCTCCGCCACGGTCAGCCCGATAAACTGCCCGTCGGGGTCCTGCAGCACGGTGCCGACGTGGGCGCTCAGCGCAAAGATGCTGCTGTGCATAGCGTCCACGCCATCCACCGTCAGGGTGCCGGTGGCTTCGCCGGGGTTGGCGTAGGGGTTCAGCCCGTTGATGCAGCCCGCCAGCGTGCTTTTGCCGCTGCCGGACGGACCGGCGATCAGCACACGTTCGCCGGGGTAGATATTTAAGTTAATATCGTGCAGCGTGGGCTGTTTTTGCGCGCGGTACTGAAAGCTGAAATTTTGAAAAGAGATGATGGGTGTTTTGGTTTGAGCCATAGGGCACCTCTCGGAACGTAGGGTGAAAGACAACAAAATGCCTTCCCGGCGGGGAAGGCGGAAAAACGTAAATGATGAGAGTGGAGAGTTTAGAGTTAAGATTTGGTGTGTCCGCGATGCGGACACATTTTTATATAGCGCGATGTAGGGCGGGGTGACCCACCCCGCCGGGGAATTTGGCGGTTGCCGCCAAACGCCCGGAACGGTCAAGACCGTTCCCTACAAACCACCCATAAGAGGGAATCGAACGGGAAAGAACCAACTTCCGCAAATATTTTCGGCGGAGCCGTAAGACGGGAGCGGGTGGACGGGGCGTCAAAAAATGTGTCTTGACGATTTTTTAGCCCCGCCCGTCCGCGACCTTCCTCTTTGGGGGTCCAGGGGGACTGGTCCCCCTGGCCGTGCCCCGCGCCTCGGAAGTCGCGGCAGTTT
>CAKTAS010000116.1:0-4737 GCA_934529095.1 uncultured Gemmiger sp.
CGAGCCTGCCAACATCGCCAAGGCGGTGCAGGGCGAGGTCGTGGGTACCTTGGTAAAGGAATAAGTTGAAAAATTCATAAAATCCCCCTATTCTGATAAATAATGACAAAATAAGGAGAAAACGATTATGAGCAGCATGACCAAACCCTTTGAAGAAAAAATGAACGCCAGCGTGGACCATCTGGTGCGTGAGCTGGCAGCTATCCGCGCCGGACGCGCCAACCCCGCCGTGCTGGATCGCGTGGCGGTGGACTACTACGGCAGCCCCACGCCCATCAACCAGATCGCTGCCGTCGCCGTGGCAGAGGCACGCATCCTGACCATCACCCCGTGGGATCGCTCGATGCTCAAGCCCATCTCCAAGGCAATCCAGACCAGCGACATCGGCATCAACCCCATCGACGACGGTCAGGTCATCCGTCTGGTTTTCCCCGCCCCCACCGAGGAGCGCCGCAAGCAGCTGACCAAGGACGTGCAGAAGCAGGGCGAGGAAGCCAAGATCGCCGTGCGCAATGTCCGCCGCGATGCTATGGATAAATTCAAGGCGCAGAAAAAGGCGGGCGAGCTGACCGAGGACGACCAGAAAAAGCTGGAGGAAGAAACCCAGAAGCTGACCGACAAGTATGTAAAGCAGATCGACGAAATCTGCGCCAACAAGAACAAGGAAATTATGGAAGTCTGATTTTCTGGCGTGACCCAGACAAATTTTTCACCTGAAAGGGAACTACCGCTATGAAAACCCGTGTTATCACTGCCGTTGTGGGGCTGGCATTTCTGGCTCTTGTGCTTACTTTTTTTGATACGCTGCTGTTTGACCTGACGCTGACCGCGGTTTGCCTGCTGGCGATCCATGAGGTGTTTTCCGCCATGGGCTTCGGCAAAAAACAGTGGTACCTGTACGCCATTACCGTGCCGTATACGCTGATGATCATGCTCAGCGGTATGCAGGCGGTGCGTGCAGTGCTGCTGCCCTGCAGCTTTTTGGTGGTGCTGTTCTTCAACGTCTGCCAGATCAAAAATGTCAAGACGATCGACTTCGGCAGGTTGTCCGGGTTTGTGTACTTTTCGGGCGTAATTCTCTTCTGCTTTTACTCGCTGGTGCATTTAAAGCGGGTGCTGCCCTTTGCCGCGTACCGCTATGACGCCATCTACTTTATCCTGCTGATCCTCTGCTTTGCGTGGGGCGGCGACACGGCAGCCTACTTTGCCGGTCGCGCCTTCGGCAAGCACAAGCTGGCACCCGTCGTCAGCCCCCACAAAACCGTGGAGGGTGCTATCGGCGGCGTGTGCGGTAGCATTGCGGCAGGTATGGTGCTGACGCTGGTGTACGTGCTGCTTTCGGCGCGGTACCATGTCATTACCATCAATGTGCAGCCGTATCATTACCTGATTCTGGCGGTTATGGGCGGCATTGCCTCGGTGCTGGGCATTCTGGGCGATCTGTTCGCCTCGGCGGTCAAGCGCCAGGTGGGCATCAAGGATTACGGCACCATCTTCCCCGGTCACGGCGGCATTCTGGACCGGTTCGACAGCGTGATGTTTATCGCGCCGTTTGTGTCCATCGCCGTGCGCTTCTTCTTTTATATTATTCAATAAAAGGACGATCGTATGAGCAAAACAATCACTCTGCTTGGCTCCACCGGCTCCATCGGCACCCAAAGCCTGGACGTGGCGCGTATGCACGGCTACAAGGTGTTCGGTCTTGCCGCCAACGCCAGCGTGGATAAGCTGCTGGCGCAGATCAACGAGTTCCACCCCGCGTATGTCGCCGTGGTGGACCCGGCTGCCTGCGAAAAACTCGCCGCAGCGCTGGCAGGGCAGGCGAATGCCCCCAAGCTGCTGCAGGGCGCACAGGGTCTGCGCACCCTTGCCGCCATGGACGGTGCCGGCACGGTGCTGAACGCCGTGGTCGGCATTGCCGGTCTGCCAGCCTCCCTCGCCGCCATTGAAAGCGGTCACGACCTGGCGCTTGCCAACAAGGAAAGCCTTGTCACCGGCGGACATCTGGTCACCGATGCGGTGGCAAAGCACGGCGTACATCTGCTGCCCGTGGACAGCGAACACAGCGCCATTTTCCAGTGCCTGCAGGATGCCCACAGCGCCAAAACGCTGGAAAAAATTCTGCTGACTGCCTCCGGCGGTCCCTTCTTCGGTATGACGACCGAGCAGCTGCGCACCAAAACCAAGGCGGACGCGCTCAAGCATCCCAATTGGAATATGGGGGCAAAGATCACCATCGACTCGGCGACCCTGATGAACAAGGGTCTTGAATTGATCGAAGCAGCGTGGCTTTTCGGTCTGCCGGAGGATAAAATTCAAATTGTTGTCCAGCGCGAAAGCATCATCCACTCGGCGGTGCAGTTCAGCGACCATTCCATTCTGGCGCAGCTGGGCGTGCCGGATATGCGCATTCCCATCCAGTATGCGCTGACCTGGCCCGAGCGTATGCCCAGCCCCGTGCCGGAGCTGGACTTTACGGCGCTGACCAAGCTGAGCATTGCCCAAGCCGACGACGAAACCTTCCGCTGTCTGGCAGCGTGCAAAAAAGCCATCCGCAAGGGCGGGCTGGCACCCTGCGCCGCCAACGGCGCCAACGAGGCGGCCGTGGCGCATTTCCTGCGCGATGAGATCGGCTTTTTGGACATTGGGCGCTTGGTCGAGGGCATTGTGGACAGCGATGCTTTCGGCGGCGATTACACGCTGGACGACGTGTACGAGTGTGACCGTATGGCGCGCGCGTATGTGGAGAGCCACCTGTAAAACCTATGGTCCATCGCAATTTTGAGAGGTTCGTATGACGTTTTTCATTACTGCCGCGGTATCGCTGTTGGTGTTCGGCAGTGTGGTGCTTGTGCATGAGCTGGGGCATTTTTTGGCGGCGCGCGCCGCGGGCATCCGGGTCGAGGAGTTTTCCGTCGGTCTGGGACCGCGCCTGTGGGGCTTTACCGGCAAAAACGGCACCCGTTACTCGCTGCGCTTGCTGCCGTTGGGCGGCTACAACCTGTTCAACACCCCCGATGCAGAGGAAATTCCTGACGATGCTGCGCAGAAAAAGCCGCTGTTTCCGGCAACCGTGCAGGATATTTCGTTTGAGGACGCCCCGCCCCAGCAGCGCTTTTTTGTTACGCTGGCGGGTGCTGTGATGAACTTTTTACTGGGCGCTGCCCTGATGCTGGCGCTGGCAATTTCGATGCCGCTCCTTGGCTCCAACCGCGTGGCGGATTTTACCGCCAACGCCGCCAGCGCCGCCTATTTGCAGGCGGGGGACGAAATTCTGTGGGTGGACGGCACCCGCTGCCGCAGCAGCTTTTCGCTGCTGAACAGCTTTGACGGCACAGAAAAACAACATACCCTTGTGATTTCCCGCGGCGGGCAGGTAATGACGCTGCACGGCGTGACCGTTGCCCCCCAAAGGGACGAAACCGGCGCACTGAAAAGCACCATCGACTTCCGCGTGGTGCGCGTTGCCAAAACGCCGCGCGCCGTGCTGAACCAAGCGCGGGATTTTTTCAGCTTTTACAGCACAATGATCCTGCGCAGCTTCGGCGAGCTTGCCACCGGCAAAACCGGCGTTGACCAGTTGACCGGACCTGTCGGCACCGTTGCGGTGGTGCGGCGGGCAATTTCCTACGGCTGGCAGGACGTTGTTTCGCTGATGGCGCTGCTGACCATCAATATTGGCATTTTTAACCTGCTGCCCATCCCGGCGCTGGACGGCTGCAAGCTGCTGTTTTTGGCGTTTGAATGTCTGACCGGGCGCACCGTACCCCTGCGCGCACAGGCGGTCATCAACACCGCCGGGCTGCTGGCGCTTATGGGGCTGATGCTGTTTGTGACGATGCAGGACGTGATACGCATTTTTTAAGGAGGCGCAACCATGAACCGTCAACTGAAACGGGAAGTGAAAATCGGCAACATTACCATCGGCGGCAACCATCCCATTGCCGTGCAGACGATGCTCAACGTACCGGTAAAGGATATTGCCGGCAACGTGGCGCAGGCGCAGCGCGTTGCCAAGGCGGGCTGCCAGATCGTGCGCGTGACCGTACCCACGCCGGCGGACGCCGCGGTGGTATCTGCCATCAAGGAAGCGGTGGATATCCCCGTTGTGGCGGACATCCACTTTGATTACCGCGCCGCGCTGGCGGCACTGGATGCCGGTGCCGACAAGATTCGCATCAACCCCGGCAACATCGGGGACGATGACCGCGTCAAGGCGGTGGCGGACGCCTGCAACGCCAAAAATGTACCCATCCGCATCGGCGTAAACGGCGGCAGTCTGGAAAAGCATATCCTTGCCAAGTACGGCGCCCCCGTGCCGGAGGCTATGGTCGAAAGCGCCTTGTATCATGTGCGTCTGCTGGAAAAGCACGACTTTAATAACATCGTTATATCGATCAAATCCAGCAATGTGCCCCGTATGATGTCCGCCTACCGGCTGCTGGCAGCGCAGACGGATTACCCCCTGCACGTCGGCGTGACCGAGGCGGGCGGCAACCGTATGGGGCTGATCAAGTCGGGTATGGGAATCGGCGGCTTGCTGCTGGAGGGCTTGGGCGACACCCTGCGCGTCAGCCTGACCGACGAGCCGGAAAACGAGGTCTACGCCGGGTATGATATCCTGCGCGCTGTCGGCTACGCCGTGGCGGGACCGGAGATCATCAGCTGCCCGACCTGCGGGCGCACCCAGTACCCGATGATCGAAATTGCGCAGGAGGTCGAAGCCCGCCTGCGGGA
>CAKTAS010000117.1:0-4698 GCA_934529095.1 uncultured Gemmiger sp.
ACCGATATGGAAAGTCAATGTAAAACGCATTGCCTCACCCCCTTTCGGGAAGTGTGGCCAACCGCCTGCCGTTGTGTGCAGCGCCTTGCCGCCGAAGCGGCATATTTAGAATACCATATTTCGACACGCTACGCAAGCCATGTACAACGCTGCAGGGCTTATTTTTATCGTCCGGTATGGAAGGGTCGAAAAAAGCAAGGAGAATTTTCTCTCCTTGCCTTAGAAATTTATTCCCTTTTACTGCGGTGCATTTTGCAGAAAATAATACACCGCGCCGACCAGTCCGGCATCGTTTTGCAGGGCGGCAGCCTGAATTTCCAGCCCTTGGGCAAAGGCGGGCATCACACTGCTGCGCACTTTTTCAGCCAGCGGGTCGATCAGCAGCGTTTGCTGGGCGCTTACGCCGCCGCCAATCAAAATCAGCTGCGGGTTAAAAATATGCACCAGACCCGCCAAGCCCTGTGCGACCTCGTCGATCCAACGGTCCAGCACAGCGGCGGCGCGGGCATCGCCTGCGGCGACTGCCTCAAAGATGGCGCGCCCGTCGGGCAAGTCCAGCCCGGCGCTTTTTGCCCCGCGCACCAGTGCCGTGGTGGCGGCGTAGCGCTCGTAACAGCCGATGGCACCGCAGGTGCAGATCACGCCGTCCAGCGCGTGCAGACGGAAATGCCCCAGCTCGCCGCCAAGACCGCGCGCACCCTCCAGCAGATGACCGCCTGTCAGGATGCCGCCGCCCACACCGGTACCCAGCGTGACGCCGATGACATCGGTATAGCCCTTGGCGGCACCCGCCCAAACCTCGCCCAGCAGCATACAGTTGGCATCGTTGGCAACGGTGACCGGCAGGTCAAATTCGCGTTCCAGCGTGCCTTTTATATCCACGCCGATCCAACCGGGAAAGTTGCCGCATGTCCCTGCGACCACACCGCGGCGGCTGTCGATCTGCCCGGTGGCGGACACACCGATGCCCGCAAGCGCCGGGGCATCCTGCGCCAAAAAGTCGCGGATGGCAGCCTGCACGGTGTCCAGAATCGGCGTTTTGTAGCCGTCAAAGCTGACACTGCGTTCGGCACGGCGCAGCACCGCGCCGGTGGCATCGACCAGACCCAGCTTGACCGCCGTGCCGCCGATGTCCACGCCCAGATAGGTTTTACTCATAACGCACCTGCTTACTTATGGTTTTTGATGGCGGCGGTGTAGCGTGCCGTGATCTCTGCCGGGCGGGTGATGGCACCGCCCACGACCAGCGCAAAGGCACCGGCATACAACGCCTGCACCGCCTGCTCCGGCGTGTGGATGTGACCCTCGGCAATGATTTTTGCCGGGCATTCGCGCGCCAGCTGCGCGATAAACCCAAAGTCCACATCGTCGATGCCCTTGGTTTCGGGGGTGTAGCCGCGCATCGTCGTGCCGATGAAATCCGCACCGGCAGCGGCGCACGCCATGGCGTTTTCGAGGTTATCGCAGTCCGCCATAATAAGCTGGTCGGGGTATTTTTCTTTGATGGTGCGGATAAAATCAGCGCTGGTCTGCCCGTCGGGACGCAGTGCGCCGGTACCCTGCACCGCCAGAATATCCACGCCGCAGGCAACCAATTCGTCCACCTCCTGCATTGTGACGGTGATATACATCGGCGTGCCGGGGTAGTCCTTTTTGATAATGCCGATGACAGGCAGGTCAACGACTGCCTTGATCTGGGTGATGTCGCGCACGGTGTTGGCGCGGATGCCCACCGCGCCGGATTGGGCGGCAGCCTTTGCCATCAGCGGCATAATGCCGCCTTCCTTGGTGTACAGCGGCTCATGCTCCAGTGCCTGGCAGGAAACGATCAGACCGCCTTGAATTTTATTGAAAATTTCTTCGTGCGTCATAGCAAGCAGCTCCTTTTTCATACCAAAAAGCTTCCCCCGAGTTGGGGGAAGGCTTTTGTTTACCTCATTAGAATTTTGACCACTGCCTTGCGCAGGTGGTCGCAGCCGGAGGTCTTGCAGCTGGGCTTGTGCAGCTCGCCGGGAAAAAAGATGGCAAATCTGCCCTGCCCCAGTTCCCCGCCGGCGTGTTCTGCGCCGGACTTAAAGCCGACATCGCCTTCCGCGTTGAAGGCGCCCTCGTCCTTGCCGTCGGACGCCCAGCCCCAATGCTCGCTGCCGCAAAGGTCGATCTGCAAATCGGCGTAGCGGCGGTGATACTCAAAGGTTGCACCCTCGGCATCGCGCAGGTCGGCGTCCATCACATTGACAAAGACCTTGTCCCCGTCGATGATGATGCGCCCGTTTTCCAGCGCGTCCAGCGTGTGGCTGTTCAGCCAGTCGATCGCCGTGTCCAGATTGGGGTGCAGTCCCTTGTAGCGGGCGATATAATCAAACGAATCGACAACCATGCCGCACCTCTTTTACAGCTCTGCGACAGCGGCTTCGATCAGGCGCTGCGCCTCGGCAACAACCGCCTCGTCCTCAGGGGCAAGGTTGGGCAGCGGGGCGCGCACGCCGCCCAGTTCCAGCCCGTACATACGGCGCAGGATCTCCTTTTGCACGGCATACAGGTTGCCGTGGGCTTCGCACATTTTGTAGATGATGCGGTCCGCCTTGTACTGGATAGCGCGGGCTGCGGGCAGGTCGCCCTTTTCAATCAGCTCGTTCATACGGATAAACAGCTCGGGCATAACGGCGTAAGTGCCGCCGATGCCGCCGTCAGCGCCCATAGCGCGACCGGAAACAAACTGCTCGTCGGGACCGTTAAAGACGGCAAAGCCATCCTCGCCGCGGGCGGCAATGCCGGCGTCCTTGAACAGTTGGATATCCTGTGTGGGCATCGAGGAGTTCTTGACGGCGACCACGTTGGGGTTTTTGAGCATCTCCTGCAGCAGGGGCATCGTCAGAGCGGTACCCGCCAGCTGCGGGATGTTGTAGATGATGAACTCGGTGTTGGGAGCGGCGGCGCTCATCGCGTTCCAGTAGTCGGCGATGGCGTAGTTGGGCAGATGGAAATAAATGGGCGGGATGGCGGCAATGGCGTCAACGCCGCATTTTTCGGCGTGGGCAGCCAGCTCGACAGAGTCGGCGGTGTTGTTGCAGGCAACGTGGGCGATGACGGTGATTTTGCCCTTGGCCTCGCTCATAACCGCTTCCAGCACGGCTTTGCGCTCATCGGGATGCTGGTAGATGCACTCGCCGGAGGAGCCGCCGACGTACACGCCCTTGACGCCCTTGGCGATCAGGTGGCGGGTCAGCGCCTTAACGCCCTCGATGGAGATGGAGCCGTCCGGTGCATAGCAGGCATAAAATGCGGGAATAATGCCGCGATACTTGGTAATGTCTTTCATAAACAAAACACTTCCTGTTCATAAATAGCTGGTGTTACGTTGAATTTTGAAGGAGAAGGGATAGATGCGGATATGTGGGATGCGGCGACACAGTGTGTCAGAAATCGCGTTCTTGGTTTATGGAATGTGTAGGGGCGACCATTGGTCGCCCGCCAACTTGGCGCAGCATCGCGTTTTCCGGAGCAGTTTTCTTACAAGGCAAGCGGGCACGGGCGAGCAATGCTCGCCCCTACAAGAGTTTTTCGACAACCGGAATTTCCGGCGGTCGGATTTTTAGCCTTTAACCGCGCCCATCGTGATGCCCTTGGTGAAGTATTTCTGGAACGCCAGGAACACAATAATGATCGGCACGGCTGCCAGCGCGGCGCCCGCCATGATCAGACCGTAGTCGGTGGAGTTTTCTGCCTGCAGCTTGGCAATGCCCAAGGAAATCGTCAGCTTGCTGGTGCTGGACAGCATGATCAACTGCATAAAGTAGTCGTTCCAAGAGTTGATGAAGGTAAAAATTGCCAACGCGCCGATGCCCGGCTTGATGATGGGCAGCGCAATGCGGGTAAAGGTCGTCAGCTCGCTGGCGCCGTCAATGCGGGCGGCTTCCAGCATTTCGCCGGGGATGCCCTCACTGAACTGCTTCATCAGGAAGATACCGAACGGCCAGCCCACGATCGGGAAAATGACCGCCCAGATCGTGTTGTACAGCTGCAGGCTGCTCATCTCGCGCAGCAGGGGGATCAGGATAACCTGCTTGGGAAGCGCCATGGCGCAGACGATCAGCGTAAACAGCACGCTGCGACCGATAAAGCGCTTTTTCGCCAAGGCGTAGCCCGCCATCGCGGAGGTGACGCAGGTCAGAATCATCGAGGTAACCGCCATAAAGACGGTGTTGATCAGCCAGCGGATGGCGGCGGGTACCTGAGGACCGCTCCACCAGATAACGTCCTTGCCGTCGGCGCTGAAATGGCTGCTGAACGGCACGGCGAACTCCCACAGGGGAGCTTTTTGGCGGCTGAACAGCTTGGCATAGTTGGTGCCGACCCACTCGCTGGGGAACCATTCGGGCGTGGTGGCGTTGATGGACACCTGCGTCTTAAAAGAGCCGGTGATGATCCAGTACAGCGGGAACGCAAAGGCGATCGCCAGCAGCACGATCACGATGGTGCTGAACACCATATAGGGGGAAATCTTCTTCTTTTTCTTTTTTGTCTGCTCGGCAGCAGGGGCAGCGTTTTTCGTTGCTTCCATCTCGATTTCCCTCCTTATTCGTTAGATTGTGTGACCTTGAACTGCACAGCGGACAGCACGGCGATCATGATGGCGAGGATAACGCCCATCGCGTTGCCGTAGCCGTAGCGGTACAGCTTGAAGGCGGTGTAGTA
>CAKTAS010000118.1:0-4689 GCA_934529095.1 uncultured Gemmiger sp.
AGGAAGGGGCGGGTGGATTTTTCCCAGCGGACGACGCTGCACCACTGGTTGTACAGCATGGGCAGGTCGCGGTAGGAATGCAGCACATGGCTGAAATGGTCGCAGAACATCGTTTCGCTGGTGGGGCGCACAGCCAGGCGCTCCTCCAAGGGGTCGCTGCCGCCGGAGGTGACCCAAGCCACCTCGGGGGCAAAGCCGTTGACCAGCTCGCCTTCCTTTTTCAGCAGGCTTTCGGGGATCAGCACGGGCATTGCCACGTTCTCGTGACCGGTCGCCTTAAAGCGCCCGTCCAGAATTTTCTGGATATTTTCCCAAATGGCAAAGCCATAGGGGCGCAGCACCACAAAGCCCTTTACGCTGGAATATTCCACCAGCTCCGCCTTGGTGCAGATATCGGTATACCACTGGGCGAAATCGACCTCCTGCGCGGTGATCGCCTCGACCATTTTTTTCTTATCGTTTGCCATATTCTTCCTCACACTTTTGGGGGCGCAGTATCACACGCGCTCCTGCATATATTTGACCACATCGCCCACGGTGTGGAAATTCTCAATATCCTCGTCGGGGATCTCCACGCCGAATTCGTCGGACAGGGTGGTGATCATATCAATAACATCCAGACTGTCGGCACCGAAATCGTTGACGATATCGCTGTCGGGGGTGATTTTTTCAGGCTCAACTTCCAGCTGGTCAGCCAGATATTCACGTATACGGGCAAAAATTTCGGAATCCATACAGTTACTCCTTTATGATAAACACTTTAATACTCTTAATATATAGCGTATCTGCGGCGCAATGTCAAGTGTTTATGCACAATTCACAAAAAACAGGGCGCTGCACAAAGGACAGCGCCCTGTTTAACATTGCAAAGGGCTTACACGGTGCCTGGGTAGACCATCTCGCGCACGGCGGCGGCGATGTTCTCGGCGGTCAAGCCGTAGTCGCGCAGCACCTCGGCAGCGGGACCGGAATGACCGAACTTATCCTGCACGCCGATGCGGCGCACGGGGGTGGGCATCTTCTCACTCAGCAAAGAGCAGACAGCCTCGCCCAAGCCGCCGATGACGTTATGCTCCTCGACGGTGATGATGTTGTGGCACTCGCGGGCGGCGGTCAGCACGATCTCCTCGTCCAGGGGCTTGATGGTGGGCATATTGATAACGCGCACGCTGATGCCCTGACGCTTTGCCAGAACGGCGGCGCGCAGTGCCTCGGCGGTCATCAGACCGGTGGCGATGATGGCAGCGTCAAAGCCGTCGGTCAGCTTTTCGCCCTTGCCGATGTGGAACTCGTAGTTGTCGGGGTTGTGGAACACCGGGCTAGGCAGGCGGGAGAAACGCAGGTAGACGGGACCCTCGTAGTTGTAAGCGGCAATGACCGCGGCGCGCGCCTCGACGTCGTCCGCCGGGCTGAGGATCACCATACCGGGGATGGTGCGCATCAGGGCGATGTCCTCACAGCACTGGTGGGAGGCACCGTCCTCACCGACCGAAAGACCGGCGTGGGTGGCGGCGACCTTGACGTTCAGGTGGGGGTAGCCGACGGTGTTGCGGATCTGCTCAAAGGCACGGCCTGCCGCAAACATCGCAAAGCTGGACACAAAGGGTACATAGCCCATCGTGCTCATACCGGCGGCAACGCCGATCATATTCTGCTCAGCAATGCCGCAGTCAAAATGGCGCTCGGGGTAGGCTTTTTTAAAGATTTCGGTCTTGGTGGCAGCTGCCAGATCGGCGTCGAAAACCACCAGATTGTCTGCGCCCTGCTGGGCAAGCTCAACCAGCGTGTTGCCGTAGCTTACGCGGGTGGCAATTTTTTTCATATCAGCCATTGTTGCGCTCGATCTCCTTTTCCAAAGCTTCATATTCGGCACGCAGCTCGCTCATGGCCTGCTCGTACTCGGCATCGTTGGGTGCCTTGCCGTGCCATTCAACGGCGTCCTGCATATAGCTGACGCCCATACCCTTGGTGGTGCGCAGCAGGAAGCAGGTGGGCTTGCCGCTGCCGTGGGAAAGCTCAAACATCTTGAACGCCTGCTCCAGCTCGGCGTAGGAGTTGCCGTTGCAGACGATGGTGTTGAAGCCGAAGGCGTCCAGCTTGCGGTCCAGCGGCTCGGAGTTCATAACGTCGCGGGTGGCGCCGTCGATCTGCAGACCGTTGACGTCCACCATAATGCAGAGGTTGTCCAGCTTGTAGTGGTTGGCAAACATAAATGCCTCCCAGCACTGACCTTCCTCGATTTCGCCGTCGCCCAGCAGGGTGTAGACGTTGATGTCGCTGCCCATCTGCTTGGCGCCCAGCGCCATACCGCAGGCGGTGGAAACGCCCTGACCCAGGCTGCCGGTGCTCATATCCACGCCGGGTACGGTGTTCATATTGGGGTGACCCTGCAGGTAGCTGCCGGAATGGCGCAGCGTGGGCAGATCCTCCACGGGGAAGAAGCCGCGCTCTGCCAAGGTGGCATACAAGCCGGGGGCGCAGTGACCCTTGCTCAGCACAAAGCGGTCACGACCCGGATCCTTGGGCTGCTCGGGGTCGATGCGCATCTCACGGAAATACAGGTATGTCATCACATCCGCAGCGGACAAACTGCCGCCCGGATGCCCGCAGCCTGCGCCGTGGGTAGCCTCAATGATACCCATACGCACGCGGGTCGCTGTCAATTTTAACTGCAGCGTTTCTGTTTTTGTCATAGTTATGTTCCTCCGGTCCCTTGGAAATCTAACGGGCGATACTACGCCACACACTATACTAATATATATTATACACGATTCGCCGAATCTCGCAAGCACTTTTTTCAGATTTGGCGCTGCCTCTTTCCTGTGAGAAATTTTACAGGTTTTTTTGTGCGGTTTGCCCAAAACGTACTAGGTTCTGCGCTTGCAAAGCGGCAAAAACTGTGTAATAATAATGGTATAGCGTTTTATTGGGAGCGAGGTGCCTATGAAAAACCTGAAACCTGAGCGGCGGCGGCTTTTGCGCCGGGTGCTGTCGTTTGTTTTCAGCCGCCTGACGCTGACGATGCTTTTGCTGGCCATACAGGCGTTTTGGCTGTTTTCGCTGTTTTTCTGGCTGGCGGATTACGCCAAGGGCTTCAACATTGCCGGGCTGATCCTCAGCGTATTGATGTGCTTAGCGCTCATCCGGCAGGATTCCACCGCGCCGGAATTTAAAATCAGCTGGATGATCTTGTTTATGGTCATGCCGGTGCAGGGCGGGCTGCTGTACCTGCTGTGGGGCAACAAGCGCCCCGCGCGTATTCTGCGCCGCAAGCTGGAGCGTGCCGAGGCTGCGCTGGCACCCATGCGCCAAGCCGACCCCTTTGCCCAGCAAAAACTGGAGCGGCAGAACCCGCGCGCCGCGCGGACCGCCCGCTACCTGCGGGATTACGCCCCTGCGCCGGTGTATGACGGCACGGCGGCGACCTACTACCCCAGCGGCGAAGCGATGTTTGCCGCCATGCTGCCCGCGCTGGAAAGCGCCGAACACAGCATTTATATCGAAAGCTTTATCATCGGCGAGGGCGAGATGTGGGGGCAGATCCACGAGATCCTGCGCCGCAAAGCCGCCGCCGGGCTGGACGTGCGCGTCATTTACGACGACGCCGGCTGCCTGACCCTGCTGCCGCACAACTATGCCGAGGTGCTGCAGCAGGAGGGTATCCGCGCGTTCAGCTTCAACCGGTTTGTGCCGCTGCTGAACTTGGTGATGAACAACCGCGACCACCGCAAAATTATGGTCATTGACGGGCGCATCGCCTTTACGGGCGGCGTGAATCTGGCGGACGAGTACATCAACCGCATCGCCCGCTTCGGCTACTGGAAGGACAGCGGCGTGCGGCTGGAGGGTCCGGCTGCCGCCGGGTTTGCCAACATCTTTTTGAGCTTTTGGCGCGGGCATTTTCCCAACGAGGGGCTGGACGCCGCCGAAAGCCTGCCCCCTGCCCCGCCGCAGCCGACCGACTGTCTGGTGCAGCCCTTTGCCGACAGCCCCATCGACCGCGAGAGCGTGGCAAAAAATGTCTATCTGGAGCTGATTTCCCAAGCGCAGAACCGGCTGTATCTTTGCACGCCCTACCTGATTCTGGACGATGATATGCAGACCGCGCTGCGCCTTGCCGCCAAGCGCGGCGTGGATGTGCGCATTTATGTGCCGGGCATTCCCGACAAAAAGACCATCTACCAGCTGACGCGCAGCTACTTTTTGCACTTGTTGCAGGGCGGTGTCAAAATTTACACCTTCAACCCCGGCTTCCTGCACGCCAAAACCTGGCTGTGTGACGACACAGTCGCCTCGGTGGGTACGGTGAACCTTGATTACCGCAGCCTGTACCTGCACTTTGAGTGCGGCACCCTGCTGTACGGCGGCAAGGTTTTGCAGGATATTGCCGCCGACTTCACCGCGCTGGAGCGCCACTGCCGCGCCGTTAAGCCCGAGGACTGCCGCACAGGCTTTGTGGGTACGATGTTCAGCGCCGTGCTGCGGCTGGTCGCACCGCTTTGCTAAGGCGATAGACCTAATGGGATGATTGCGAACCTTCGGCAGGTTTGTAGGGAGGGGTCTTGACCCCTCCTTACCGTTTTGCAGCAATTGCCGATTTCCCCGGCGGGGTGGGGTCACCCCGCCCTACATTGCTACCCAAAAAGGCTCTTGATAAACTGTGAGGTCGCACCGCCAAATGGCGGTGCG
>CAKTAS010000119.1:0-4678 GCA_934529095.1 uncultured Gemmiger sp.
GCAGCCTGCCCCAAGGCGGCGCCGCCGTCGGGGCTTTGCAGCACCTGCAAAATGTGGTTGGCAAGGGCGCCCGCATCGGTGGCGTTGCCGTAGATCAGCCCCTCGCGCTCGTGGGTCAGCATATCGGGGATGCCGCCCGCGTGGCTGACTACGCATGGCAGCCCCAGCAGCATCGCTTCGCCCAGACTGTTGGGGCTGTTTTCGCAGGTGGAGGGCAGCACAAAGACATCGGCGTCCAGATATGCCTGCCGCATCGAAGCGGCGTCCAAGGGTCCCAGATAGCGGATATGCTCCGCCACGCCAAGGCGCTGCGCCAGCTTGCGGCAGTACGCCTTGTAGGGGAACAGCCCGTCGGTCACGGGGCGCAGCAGCGGTCCCTTGTCCAGCGGCGCCCAGCCCGCAATGTGCAGCCGCGCGCAGGGGTAGACCTGCAGCACAGCGGGCAGGGCTTGAATGAGCGTATGTAAATTTTTGATGGGATAGTTGCCCTGCGGCAAAAACAGGATGGGCGCGGCGGCGGCGCGGGGCTGCCACAGCGTGCCGGTGTAAAAGCAGGGGCGCAGTGTTTCGTTGCAGGGGTAGTAGCGGGCGTTGTGGTTGACCTCATTGACGGCAAGCCAGTCAAAATCCGTGCGCCCGGTCACATACTTAGCGCGCACCAAGACGCTGGTTTCGGCGTCCGCAAGGTGGTAAAACCACGCCTGCATATCGTCCACCAGCTCGCCGGGGATCAGCTTGTCCACCCAGTGCCACAGCTTGGGCGAGTGCTGCACCGACGCGGGCAGCCCGTCGCAAAGGTGGTCGGCGATGCGGCGCATCACGCCCTGCATATTGATCAGCGCCGGGATGTGCAGCGCAGCGGCGGCTTGCTGCATCGCGGCGGCGGCGGGGTACTCAGTCCCCCAGATATGGACAAGGTCAGGCTTGGCAGCTGCCAAAAATGCCGATAAATCGGCACTTTTGGGCAAAAGGCTGTAGATGACGCCGTCCTGCGTGCCGGTCAGACTTTTTTGCCCGGTGACGCAAAGCACCTGCAATTGCAGCTCACTGACCGGGCGCAGTGCGTTCAGCTGCCCGGTCATCCAGCCGCCGCCGACGGTGCTATCCTGCAGCCCGCACGCCTGTGCCGCCTGCGGCAAAATGCTGCTGACCAGCCAAAGTACCTTCATAAGCTCTCCTTTTCGATGCCGTTCACCAGCGCCTGCGCCGTAACGTCGGGCGTGTAGGCGGGGAACAGGGCGGCGGTTTCGGCATAGGGCAGGCGCTGCCCCTGTGTGTTGTCCAGCCAAGTGCGCAGTTTGGCAATGGTTTGTAGCGTTACACCGTCCTTTTGCTGCAGCACCAGCGCCAGCGGGTACTGCGCCAGAAATGCCAGCACGGGGTCGCTCTCACTGGCAGCGAGGTGCAGAATGGGCTTTCCGCTGCCCAAAAATGCAAAGATCTTGCTGGGCATCTGCTCGTCGCGGGCGTTGCCGAGGCTTAACAGAATATCGGCGTCCTGCTCCAGGCGGGCGGCGTCGTCGGGCGGTACGGGACCGGGCAGCACCAGGCGGCTGCCCAGCACCTGCCCGGCTTTGCGGGCGGCGTCGGCAAAGGGCTGCCAGCCGCGCCCTGCCATGGTCAGGGTCAGGCGGGGGTCATCCAGCGCGGAAAACAGCGCCAGCGCAAAGTCCGGCTGGCGCAGCCCCGGATACAGGCTGCCGCAAAAGGTGCAGCGCAGCCCCTCGTGCGGGGCGGGGTCGGGCATGGGCACCAGCGCGGGGAAGCCCAGCACCCGCATTTTGCCGCGCACCTCGTACAGCGGCGCACCGGGGGCGTAGTCCGGCAGGGCGGTGGGCGCAATAAAGACGCGGTGCATCGCATCAATCAGCTGCTTTTCCCGCGCGAAGCCGCCCGGCGCCTTGTAGCCGTGCTGCCCGGCGTAGGGGTCCATCTGCCACAGCAGCTTTTTGGCGTTGATACGCGCAGTTTCCAGCGCAAATGCCGTGCGGTAGGGCGCACAGACGCAGACCACCGCGTCATAGCTTTTGGCGGCGCAGAGCTTTTCGATGGCGGCTTTGGCGGCGGTGGTGCGGCGCGGGCGGTGCAAAGCCAGCTGCAAAACGGCGGCGCGGGCGGCGGCGGGGTGGCAGGCAAGCCTTGCCAGCCGCAGCGGCACGGGGGTGCCGCCCTTGGCACCATATGCCAGAATCTCGTTCATCAGCCGCTCGTCGGGGAAATCCAGCAGCGTGCGGGTACACCCGGCGGGGGCATCGGGCAGGGGGAATGTGCCGTCCCACAGCTCTAAAATATCCGCGCTGTGTCCCTGCCGCAGCAGAGCTTCCAGCGTGCGGTAGGCAAGGGCAACATTGACGCTGGCGGGGTTTTCGACACGGTCAGTCACAAATAAAAACTGCATTATTGACGATCCTTCAAGTAGTTTCGGCAAAGCTTGCGCCAAAGCGCGGGGTAACGCACCGTGGCAACGGCGGACAGGCGCATCACAAGCGGCAAACGGGGGTTGCGTCCCAAACGGCGGTCCTTCAGACCGCTGCTGATGGCGATCAGCATCTCGCCGTACTGCACGCGGTAGGGGGTAATGTCCTCACGGCGCAGGATCATACTGGTCAGGTAGACGAGCTTTTCGTAGTAAAAGGCGTCGGCGCTCTGCTGCAAGGCGGGCCATTGGGCGGGTACGCTCTCGCGGATGTGCAGCGCCACGGCGCGCTGGTCGTCCAGGCTTTGGGGCGGCAGGGCGTGGCTGATGCTGGCGGCATGCTGGCGGTAACGGTAGCCCGCAAACGGCAGGTAGACGCAGCCCTTGGCAAGCAGAAAAATGCGCCAGTTCGCCATTAAATCTTCGTTATACAAGACGTTATTGTCCAGCAGTTCCTCCAGCGGCAGGTCGGCGGTGTAGAGCTTGTTGCAAAGGCTGAAATCCATACTGTGGTTGTGCAGCAGCGCGTCCAGATGGTCGGGCGCGGCAAAAAGCCGGGACTTGTTTGGCAACGGCGCTTCGGCAGGGGTCTGACCGTCGTCAAACATCTCGCGGCGGCAGCAGGCAATGGGCATGCCGGACTCGGCGGCGGCGCGGTGCAGCGCGCCCAAAAAATCCGGGTGCAGCAGGTCGTCGGCATCGCAAAAGGCGAACCACCGCGGGCGGCAGGCGCGGGCGGTCTGTACACCGGTCAGCCGTGCGGCTGCCGCGCCGCCGTTGCGCTTGTGAACCACCACAAAGCGCCCGTCCCCGGCGGCAATGTCGTCGCACAGGGAGGGGGTTTCATCGGTGGAGCCGTCGTCCACCAAGACGCAGACAAAGTCCGCAAAGCGCTGCGCGGCAATGGATTCCACACAGGCGGGCAGGTAGGTTGCGCTGTTGAAAGCCGGTACGATCACGGCGATTTCGGGGCTGCTCATGGGGTGACCTCCTTGTACCGGCGCAGGTAGAAGTTTTGCAAAAATTCGGCGGTGGTGCGTATATCATACCCGGCGGCAAGCGCCTTTTGCGGGGCGTCGGCATCGCGGGCAAAGCTCTCTTGCCCCAAGGCGGCGACCCACGCGGCGGTGTCGTTCAGCGGCAAAAAATGCAGCCGGTCGGTAAAGGCGGCGTCGGGGTCCACGGTGTCGGACACAAAGCAGGGCAGCCCGGCGCACTGCGCCTCCACCAGCACTACGGGCAGCCCCTCAAACAGGCTGGGCAGCACAAAGGCGTCCATCGCATCGTAAAAGGCGGGGATATCGCTGCGCACGCCGGCAAAGATCACGCGGTCGCTTATCTGCAATTCCTGCGCTAAAGCGCGCATTTTTTCCACATACCCGGCATCGCCCCCGCCCAGCAGCACTAAGCGCATACGCGGGTCCTGCGCACAGAGCGCGGCAAAAATTTTTAAAAGACCGGGGTGGTTCTTCTGCGCCGAAAACCGCCCGACGTGACCCAGCAGGATCTCCCCCTCCGCCACGCCCAGCGCAGCGCGCAGGCTGGCACGGCGCACGGGGTCGGGGGCAAAGCGGGCGGTGTCGATGCCGTTGTGTACCACAGTGAACGGGTCGCGCCCGAACAGCATCTCGCCGGATTTTTGGCTGCAGGCAAAGCGGTCGGTCAGCCCGGCGCTGAAGCGGCTGCTCATCAGTTTATCCAGCGTGCCGACAAGGTTCGGTTCATACGCGGTGTTGTGGCTGTGCCCCGCCCGCACGGGGATGCCCGCCTTTTTGGCGGCGGGGTTGTAGAACATACCAAAGCCGCTGTAATGCCCGTGCAGGATGCGCCATTCGGGGTGGGCGGCAAAGAGTTGGTGCAAATCGCGCAGGTAGCGGGGCAGGTTGTTGTCCTGCCGGACGGTGGTTTTGTAGATGCGCCCGCCGAGGCGGGTGATCTCGTCGTCAAAAAAGCACGGCTTATCGTAGTGATACAAAAAGTCGAACTGCACCTTGTCCCTGTCAACGGTGCGGTAAACGTTCATGACGAAGGTTTCCATGCCGCCGGCGTCCATGGCGGGCATAACCTGTAAAACGCGGATCGGTGCCATTTTTCGCTCCTTTTGTGTACAATTATAGATATTACTAGTATACACGTTTTTGCGGCGCTGCGCAAGAGTCTGGTGCAAGGCAGGGCGGCGGGCGTTTTTGCTACTGTCAAGGGTTCAATGCAAAATTTGACAGAATAAATAAAGCTGTCAATAGATAATTGTTGCTTTTGTAG
>CAKTAS010000120.1:0-4660 GCA_934529095.1 uncultured Gemmiger sp.
TTCACATCGCCGTAGTAGCTCTTGCCCCAGACGCCCTCCAAAATTTTCTCGCGCACCAGCGCCGTGGACGGGTTGCGGATAAACAGCTCCATGATCTGGAACTCCACCTGCGTCAGGTCAATGGGCTTGCCGTTTTTGTACAGCACGCGCCCTTTTTCGTCCAGCGTAAACGGTCCGCTGACCAGCTGCTCGGGCGTTTGCTCGGCGGCAGCCGGGGCGGTGCGGCGGATGCGGCGGCACAGCGCTTCCAGCCGGGCGATCAGCTCCGACATCGAAAACGGCTTGGTGATGTAATCGTCCGCGCCGATGGACAGCCCGCGGATCTTGTCGCTCTCCTGCCCCTTGGCGGACACCATAATAATGCCGATATCGCTATTTTCGCGGCGGATGGTTTCGCACAGGCTCAGCCCGTCCATACCGGGCAGCATAATATCCAGCAGTGCGGCATCGCAGGCTTCGCCGCTGTGCAAAATTTCCAGTGCGCGCTCGGCGGTGGGCGCTTCCAGCACTTCCCAGCCGCTCATTTTCAGGTTCAGCACCTCCAGCTCGCGGATGCTGGCTTCGTCCTCAACAAGTAAAACACGTTTCATAAGATGCCCTTTCATTCTGCGCCCAACAGGACGGTGTGTTTTTGGATGTATTCCTCGGTCAGCCCGGCATAGCTCGTCAGCACGCGCGCCTGCAACTGCTGGCTGCCGACGTTGGCAATGCGGGTAAATTCCTCGTTATCGGCGTCGTTCGCCTCCACCATGCGCAGCTCGCAGTAGGTCACGGTGTCGGTCAGGTTGCACAGCTGCCAGCCGCTGCCGTTGGCAAACGGGCGCAGCAGCACGTTTTTGCGCAGCAGCGAGGGCAAGCCGAAAAACACCCGGTTGGCGGCATCATACACGCCGAAGGTGGATTTTCCGCCGTTTTCGCCCGCGTAATCCTGCCAGACGACAAACCGCAGCCGCTTGTCCAGCGGCGAGGTAATGCTGCCGCCATCCTCCGCCTCGACGGGGATATCCACCGTGCCGTTCTGGTCAATGTCGCAGCTGAACAACGTGGTGTCGTACCGGCGCGTGCTGTTGAAAACGCTGCTGACGCCGGGCGGGTGGTAGGACTGCAAAAAGCCCGTTTCCTCGTCATAGGTAATAATGTCGGACACCAGACTGCCGCTGTCGGAGTAGGCGTCCATCACCAGATAGGTATGCTTGTCAATGCCGCGCCCCGCCTGCAGCGCCGCGCAGCCGGTGTACACGCCCTCGCCCAAGTTCAGCGTCTGGGCGCTGCGGAACTCGCCGTCCATATTGGTCAAAAGCTGCAGCGCCACGCCGCCGAAGTCGCTTTCTGCCGGCAGTGCCAGCACCAGGTCCTGCGTGTCGCCCTTGCCGGTAAAGTCCGCCAGGATCATATGGGTGTAGCTTTGGCTGATGACGGTGGTCAGCTGCCCGTCCGCGTAGCGGTACACGACCAGATAGCTGTCGCCCTGTGCGCTGGTGTAGCCCGCGATGAGCTGCTGGCTGACGCTGTCGCGCAGATGCGCGGCGGAGAACACCTCCACCTCGCCGCTGAGTCCTTCCACCGTCTGGCTGACCCGCCAGCCGCCGTCGGTTTCCGCTTCCAGCACGGCAAGCCAGACGTTGGTGCCGGTGCTGTCGGCGGCGTACAAAACGGCTGCTTCGTCCTGACCGTCGCCGTCCCAATCGCCGAAGGCAAAGGGGGACAAAAAGTCGCCGCTGTTGGGATATTTTAACGTTACAGCGCTGTTTAAGTAGCTGTTCAGCGCCTTTTGCAGGGCGCGGCTCTCGCCCGAAAGCTGCGGTGCGCGCAGCAGGGCTTCGGTATCGGTGGCAAGGCTGCACCCGCACAGCAGACAGACCGCCAGCAGCACGGCGATCAGTTTGGTTTTCACACGGCGGCGCCCCCTTTTTGCGCAAAATCAGATAGAATCATTATACCACGTTTTGCGCGACACCGCAATATAAGCGCGGGATGCGGGGCAGCACAAATAATAAATAAGTAGGGGCGAGCATTGCTCGCCCGTGCGGTTTGCCCGTTAGTTCGCATTGCCGGGATGGCTGCGGCGGGCGGTCAATGACCGCCCCTACGGAGTACCCGTAATATTCGTTATAACATAAGGTCGCGGGCGGGGCTTGCCCCGCCCCTACAGGTGGTACGCGCCCCGTTTTGTTTGTGCCGCAGGCACAAACTCCACCTTATTTATTATCTTTTATCTATTATCTTTTATCTAACAAAAACCGCCGCGCTGTGCGTTGCACAGCGCGGCGGTTCCTTGCCCAAAATCAGCCCAAATTATCAGTACCCGCTTCCCGCTTCGCCGCTGGTCAGCAGCTTTACGGCGCGGCTGGTGCCAAGACGGTCGGCACCCAAGTCCAAAAATTTCTCAATGTCCTCCACGGTGGAAATTCCGCCCGCCGCCTTGATCTTGCAGCGCCCCGCGACGTGTTCAGCAAACAGCGCAATGTCGTGGAAGGTCGCGCCGCCGGTGGAAAACCCGGTGGACGTCTTGATAAAGTCGGCACCGGCTTCCGGCACGATGTCGCACATCTTGATTTTTTCTTCCTCGGTCAGCAGGCAGGTTTCGATGATGACCTTCAGCACCTTGTCACCCACCGCAGCCTTGACGGCGGCGATGTCGGCGCGCACATCGTCGTACTGCTTGTTCTTCAGCCAGCCGATGTTGATGACCATATCCACCTCGGACGCGCCGTTTTCCACGGCAGTCTTGGCTTCAAACGCCTTGCTGGCGGTATCCATGGCGCCCAAGGGGAACCCCACCACGCAGCAGACCGGGCAGCGCCCCGCCATATACGCGACCGCCTGCTTGACATAGCAGGTGTTGATGCACACCGATGCGCAGTGGTTTTCCACCGCCTCGTCGCACAGGGCGCGGATCTGCGGCCAAGTCGCCTCGGGCTTCAGCAGGGTGTGGTCCACCTTGCTCAGCATAAATTCCTTGGTGTATTTCAACGGAAATTTTCCCCCTTGTTGCAATGTTTGCACAGGCGCGCCTGATGCAGCCCCAGTGCCGAAAATACAATGCCGGTAATGCTGACCGTGGCACCGATAATGCCCAGAATCAGCCCCACCAGACGAAATGCGTGACCGCGAACCTTGGTTTTCATAGGGGTAGCCTCCTTTTTAGGATGGTATTTTTTATGCAGCAGCCGCCGCGCCTCGTGGGTCATCAGCGGATGATGCAGTGCAAACTTGGCAGCCTTGAAGAGCAGCATCGGAAATCTCCTCACTTCTTCTTAAAAATGAACAGCTTGCTGAACACATAGTTGGACACGATCACCACGACCTGCGCCACCAGCTTGACCAGCAGCGGACCGCAGTCCTTGCCGAACAGCCACAGCGTGACGCCCAGCACCGTGACGCCCAGACACATAATGATCTGGTCGGCAACGGCGGTGGCAATGCGGCAGCTGACAAACTGCGCAAACTCGCTCCACGCCGCCTTGCCGTGGTTTTTGCTTTTAAACACAAACGTGCGGTTTGTCCAATAGGCGAACAAAATGCAAAGGGCATTGTTCAGCACATTGCCCGCGCCGGCGGCAAATTCGCGCCCGGCTGCCGCCTGCAAAACCAGCAAAATGGCAAAGTTGAGCAGCGTGGCAAGCCCGCCGAAAAACAAATATGACAGTGCTTCGTAATATTTTGTGAAAAACGATTTGATTTTTTGCATACAAGACTCCGTGGCGATTCCTGCAAAAACAAAGAAGCCTGCCTGTTGTTGACAGGCAGGCTCCCTTTCAGGTTGCTAAATCAGAAATGATTATTCAGCGTCCTCGCCGTTTTCCTCATCGAGGCAGGCCTTCATGGACAGGCTGATGCGCTTGCGGTCGAAGTCAACAGCAGTCAGCTTAACGCGGACAGTGTCGCCAACCTTCAGCACGTCGGAAACCTTGTTCACGCGCTCGTTGCTGATCTCGCTGATGTGGACAAGACCGTCAATGCCGGGCATAATGCGAACGAAAGCACCGAACTTGGTGATGGAAACCACGGGAGCGTCAAACTCGGTACCGACAGGCACTTCGTTCTCCAGCTTGACCCAGGGGTTGTCCTCTTCCTTCTTGTAGCCGAGGGAAACCTTCTGGTTTTCGGGATCGTAGCTCTTGACGTAGACTTCGATCTCGTCGCCAACCTTGACGACCTCGGAAGGATGCTTGATGTTGGACCAGCTCAGCTCGCTGATGTGGCACAGACCGTCCACACCGCCCACGTCAACAAAGGCGCCGTAGGAGGTCAGGCTCTTGACAACGCCGGTGTACTTCTTGCCGACTTCGACGTTTGCCCAGAATTCCTCACGCTTGGCCTTGTTGGCCTCGGCGGAAACCTTGTTGATGGAGCCGACGATCTTGCGGCCGGCGCACTCGGTGATGACCAGCTGAACGTGCTGACCCACCAGCTTGGTGTAGTCCTCATCACGGCGCAGGGTAGCCTGGGAACGGGGCACGAACACGCGCACGCCCTTGACGTTGACAACAACGCCGCCCTTGTTGGCTTCCATAACGTCGCCTTCCATAACGGTGCCGTTCTCGGCAGCCTCGGAAACGTCCTTCATGCCCTTCTGGGCTTCGAAACGGACGCGGGAAAGGGTATCAACGCCTTCCTGGTCGTTGGTCTTGATAACGACCAGGTCCAGATCGTCGTC
>CAKTAS010000121.1:0-4573 GCA_934529095.1 uncultured Gemmiger sp.
ACGCCTCAAACTGCTTGGCAACGCGCTTGAGGTTTTCGATGATGGGCAGGTGCTGCGGGCATACGCTTTCGCACTGACCGCAGGCAATGCAATCGCTTGCCTTGCCGAATTTCAGCGTCAGGTTGTCGTAGTAGGTGCCTTGGGAGGTAAAATCCTTCTCCTTCAATTCCTGCATTTCGGCGTTGTACAGCGAAAAATACTTGGGGATGGCAATGTGCATGGGGCAGCCTTCCGTGCAGTAGGCGCAGCCCGTGCAGGGTATGGCAATGCTGGCGTTGATGATACCCACCGCCTGCGCAATGACCGCCTGCTCCTGCTGCGTCAGCGGCACAAAATCCTGCATATAGCCAGTGTTGTCCAGCAGCTGGTCGGTGCTGCTCATACCCGAAAGCACCATTTTTACGTTGGGCAGGCTGGCGGCAAACCGCACCGCCCAGCTGGGGATGGACGCGCCGGGGTCGGCCTGCCGCAGCAGGGTTTCGGCAGCGGCGGGCAGCTTTGCCAGCGTGCCGCCCTTGACCGGCTCCATCACGATGACCGGCTTGCCGTGCTTGGTCGCAACCTCGTAGCATTTGCGGGACTGCACGCCCTCGCTGTCCCAATCCAGGTAGTTGATCTGCAGCTGCACAAACTCCATTTCGGGATGCTCGGTCAGAATTTTATCCAGCACCTCGGCGGTATCGTGGAAAGAAAAGCCCATATGCTTGATCAGCCCTTGGCGCTTTTTTTCGGCGATCCAGGCAAAGCAGTCATACTTTTTGTAGATTTCGTAATGCTCGACGCCCACGTCGTGCAGCAGGTAGTAGTCAAAATATTCTACACCCGTCTTTTCGCGCTGGGTGTTAAAGATGGCGTCGCGGTCGTCCAGGCTGTGGATGTACGCTGCGTGCAGCTTGGTGGCAAGGGTGTAGCTTTCGCGCGGGTGGCGGGAGGTCAGCGCATCCTTGACGGCGTTCTCACTCTTGAAGGCGCAGTACATCCACGCGGTGTCAAAGTAGGTAAAGCCGCGCTGCAAAAAGGTGTCCACCATCTGCTTGGTCTGTTCCAAGTCAATGCTGCCCTCGTTGTTGGGGTCCAGCCGGGGCAGACGCATCAAACCAAAGCCCAGCTTTTTGGCGTTGTTAAAAATATCCATTTTCGTTGCCTCCGTTTTGTATGTAGTATCTTTATTATACACCCTAAACCCCGCATATCGTCAAGCCCAGAATCAGACTTGTAACCGTATAAAAACTATGCTATAATAAATTGTTTATAGAAAGAAATAATCTTAGCGGGGTGAGTCAGCTATGGATTTTGAAAAGCACTGCTGGGTCGAGATCGACTTGGACGCTCTGCGCAGCAATTTTGCCTATATACAAAAAACGGTGGGCGGCGACATCTGCGCCGTGGTCAAGGCGGACGCCTACGGTCACGGTGCCGCCGAGGTCGCGGAGGTTCTGCAGCAGGAAGGGGCTGCCGGTTTTGCCGTAAGCAACCTGAACGAAGGGCTGTATCTGCGCCGCCACGGCATCACCAAGCCCATCCTGATCTTGGGCTACGCCGCGCCCGACCGCGCCGCCGTTCTGGCAAAAAACAACATTGCCACGGCGTGTTTTTCTGCCGAGTACGCCAAGGCGCTTTCTGCCGCCGCTGCTGCCGCCGGGGTGCAGGTGTCGGTTCACTTAAAAGTAGACACCGGTATGGGGCGCATCGGCTTTGCGGTGCGCTCCGGCTTTGAGGAAACCCTGCGCGAGATGGAGGCGCTGTACGCCCTGCCGGGGCTGAAGATCAGCGGCGTGTTCCAGCATTTTGCCGTGGCGGACAGCGACACCCCCGAAAGCCGCGCCTACACCGAGGAGCAGCACGCCCTGTTCGCCGCCGTGCAGGAGCGGCTGCAAGCCGATGGGTACCCCACCGGCACGGTGCATTGCGCCAACTCTGCCGCGCAGCTCTGCCACCCCGAATGGCGCTGCGATATGACCCGCGCGGGCATTATCCTGTACGGGCTGGACCCCAGCGACGAGGTACGCTTCCCTGCCCTGCAGCCCTGTATGACGATGAAAACCGTGGTTTCCTTTGTCAAAACGCTGCAGCCGGGGCAAAGCGTCAGCTACGGGCGCACCTTTACCGCCCGTGCGCCGATGCGGGTCGCCACCGTCTGCGTGGGCTACGCCGACGGCTACAGCCGCGCACTGTCCGGCACGCAGCGGCAGGGGCTGATGCTGGTCAACGGCAAGCCCGCCCCCGTTTTGGGGCGCGTGTGTATGGACCAAACGCTCATCGATGTCACCAACATCCCCGGTGTCGCCATGGGCGATGAGGTGACGGTATTCGGTCCCGGCGGCGCGGACACGGCGGATACCCTTGCCGCCAAGCTGGGCACCATATCTTATGAAATCATCTGCGGCATTTCGCGCCGCGTACCCCGCGTTTATCTGGAAAACGGCAAGCCCGTAAAAGTCTGCAACAACTTGGAGGAAACCTGATGGCACGCAAGAACATCCGAAATTTCTGCATCATTGCCCACATCGACCACGGCAAATCCACCCTGTCCGACCGTATGCTGGAGCTGACCGACAGCGTGGACAAGCGCACCATGACCGATCAGGTTCTGGACAATATGGACTTGGAAAAAGAGCGCGGCATCACCATTAAGGCGCGCGCCGTCACCATGCGCTACAAGGCGGACGACGGCGAAACCTACGAATTTAACCTGATCGACACCCCGGGTCACGTGGACTTTCAGTACGAGGTCAGCCGCAGCCTGGCCGCCTGCGAGGGCGCGGTGCTGGTCGTGGACGCCAGCCAGGGCGTGGAGGCGCAGACCCTTGCCAACTGCTATCTGGCGCTGGATCACAACCTGGAGGTCGTGCCGATTTTGAACAAGATCGACCTGCCCAGCGCCGACCCCGACGCGGTTGCCAAGGAGGTCGAGGACGTCATCGGTCTGCCCTGCATGGAGGCACCGCGCGTGTCCGCCAAGATGGGCATCGGCATCAAGGACGTGCTGGAGAGCGTGGTGCAGAATATCCCCGCGCCCACCGGCGACCCCGACCTGCCGCTGAAGGCACTGGTGTTTGACTCGGTCTACGACAGCTACAAGGGCGTTATCGTCTACATCCGCGTGTTTGAGGGCAGCGTGAAGCCCGGCGACACCATCCGTTTGATGAACACCGGCGCGGAATTCCAGCTGGTGGAGGTCGGGCATATGGGTGCGACCCAGCTAAGCCCCTGCGACAAGCTGGAGGCGGGCGAGGTCGGCTACCTGACCGCCAGCATCAAGACCGTGCGCGACACCCGCGTGGGCGACACCGTGACGCTGGCAAGCAACCCCACCGCCGAACCGCTGCCCGGTTTCCGCACCGTAACGCCGATGGTGTTCTGCGGCATCTACCCCGCCGACGGCGCCGATTACCCCGATTTGAAGGACGCGCTGGAAAAGCTGCAATTGAACGATGCTTCGCTGACTTTTGAGCCGGAAACCAGCGCCGCGCTGGGCTTTGGCTTCCGCTGCGGCTTCCTGGGGCTGCTGCATATGGAGATCATCTCCGAGCGGTTGGAGCGCGAGTTTGACCTGGAGCTGATCACCACCACCCCCGGTGTCCAGTACCGCCTGACGCTGACGGACGGCACCGTGGAGGTCATCGACAACCCGTCCGCCTACCCCGACCCGACCCGCATCGTCAAGTCGGAGGAGCCGTTTGTCAACGCCCACATCTACACCCCCAACGAGTATGTGGGACCGCTGATGGATCTGTGCCAGACCAAGCGCGGCATTATGGTCGATATGAAATATATGGACGAAACCCGCGTGGACCTGCATTATCTGATCCCGCTGGGTGAGATCGTCTATGACTTCTTTGATGCCATTAAATCCCGCAGCCGCGGCTACGCCAGCTACGACTACGAGTGGGAGGGCTGGCACGAAAGCAAGCTGGTGCGTATGGACTTTTTGCTCAACGGCGAGGCGGTGGATGCGCTTTCGATGATCGTATTTGCCGACAACGCCTATGCCAAGGGTCGCCGCATCTGTGAAAAGCTGAAGGAAAATATCCCCCGTGCGCTGTTTGAAATTCCCATTCAGGCAGCCGTGGGCGGCAAGGTCATTGCGCGCGAAACCGTTAAAGCGATGCGCAAGGACGTGCTGGCGAAGTGCTACGGCGGCGACATCAGCCGTAAAAAGAAGCTGCTGGAAAAACAGAAGGAAGGCAAAAAGAAGATGCGCCACCTCGGCAGCGTGACCCTGCCCAGCGAGGCGTTTACCGCCGTGTTGAAATTGGACAGTGAGTCGTAATATCCGGGCGGTTGCAACGGGTGGCATATATGCCGCCCCTACGAATGACCCGTTATATTCGTTATAACATATACGGTCGCGGGCGGGGCTTGCCCCGCCCCTACCGCGCAATGATTTTTATTGCCGCACAATCCCGTGATGGTTCGGCGTTTCCGGCAGGTTTGTAGGGAACGGTCTTGACCGTTCCGAGCAGTCTAGCCGATAGTACGATGCATCGTGAAAACACGCGCCATTCGGCGCGATTTTATGCGCTGCGCGCAGCCAGCGGTGCGGATGGGTCAAGACCCATCCCTACATTAC
>CAKTAS010000122.1:0-4189 GCA_934529095.1 uncultured Gemmiger sp.
ATTGAGGTACAGCAGCACGCTGAGCGCCGCCTGCCCCACGCGGGGCAAAACGAATTGGAAAAACGGGTGATACATAGCAAAAGCCTTTTTGATGTGGTGGATGATACAAATAATAAATAATAGATAAAAGATAATAGATAATAAATTTGGTGTGCGCGCCGCGCGCGCACGTTTTTATATAGTGCGATGTAGGGCGGGGTGTTTTGCGGTAGGGGCGGGGCACGCCCCGCCCATCTTAGTATTGGCAAAAAATGCCCCTGTACCGTACAGTACAGGGGACAAATTTTTCTTATTCCTTGCCCTTGATCGCGGCGTCAATCGCGCGGGCGGCTTCCTTGCCGGCGCCCATCGCCAGAATGACGGTGGCGGCACCGGTAACGGCATCGCCGCCGGCGTAGACCATCGGGCGGCTGGTCAAGCCGTCGGGACCGTTGGTGATCAGGCAGCCGTGCTTGTCGGCGTCCAGACCCGGCGTGGTCGAGCGGATCAGCGGGTTGGGGCTGGTGCCCAGCGCCATAATCATCGTGTCAACGTCCAGAACGAACTCGCTGCCTTCCTTGACGATGGGGCGGCGGCGTCCGGAAGCATCCGGCTCGCCCAGCTCCATCTCAACGCAGGTCATACCCTTGACCCAGCCGTTCTCGTCGCCCAGCACCTCGGTGGGGTTGGTCAGCGTCTTGAAGATGATGCCTTCCTCCTCGGCGTGTTCGACCTCCTCCTTACGGGCAGGCAGCTCCGCCATGCCGCGGCGGTAGACGATGTACACGTTCTCGGCACCCAGACGCTTGGCGCAGCGCGCGGCGTCCATGGCAACGTTGCCGCCGCCGACAACGGCGACAGACTTGGACTGCATGATGGGCGTGCGGGAATCGGGCCGGTAAGCCTTCATCAGGTTGACGCGGGTCAGGTACTCGTTGGCGGAGTAGACGCCGTTCAGGCTCTCGCCGGGGATGCCCATAAAGCGGGGCAGACCGGCGCCGGAGGCGACATAGACCGCCTCAAAGCCGTAGTCGTTCATCAATTCGTCAATGGTCAGCACCTTGCCGATGACCATATTGGTTTCGATGTCCACGCCCAACTCCTTCAGACCCTCGACCTCGTGCTGGACGATGTCCTTGGGCAGACGGAACTCGGGGATGCCGTACATCAACACGCCGCCCGCAACGTGCAGGGCTTCGTAGACGGTGACCTTATAGCCCAGCTTGGCAAGGTCGCCCGCGACCGTCAAGCCGGAGGGACCTGCGCCGATGACCGCGACCTTGTGACCGTTGGGCGCAGGGGCAACAGGCTTGGTATGTACGTTGCTGCGGTACCAGTCGGCGACAAAGCGCTCCAGACGACCGATGCCGACCGCCTCGCCCTTGATGCCGCGCACGCACTTGCCCTCGCACTGGTTTTCCTGCGGGCAGACACGTCCGCAGACGGCGGGCAGCGCACTGGACTGCGCAATGACGTTGTAGGCGGCTTCAAAGTCGCCCTCGGCAACGTGCTTGATAAAGCCGGGAATGTCAATTTCCACCGGGCAGCCGCTGCGGCAGGGGTGGTTTTTGCACTGCAGGCAGCGCTTGGCTTCGTTTACCGCCATTTCCTCGGTGTAGCCAAGGGCAACTTCCTTAAAGTTTTTGTTGCGGACGTTGGGTTCCTGGCTGGGCATGGGGCATTTTTTCGGATCCATATTGGGCATGATCACTGCACCTCCTGTTTCAGCAAGTTGCACTCGGCCTCGCGGGCGTGTGCCTCAAAGGGCTTGTACATCGTGCCGCGGTGCATAGCCTCGTCAAAATCGACCTCAAAGCCGTCAAAGTCGGGACCGTCCACGCAGGCAAACTTGGTCTGCCCGCCCACGGTCAGGCGGCAGCCGCCGCACATACCGGTGCCGTCCACCATGATGGGGTTCATCGACACAACGGTCTTGACGTTGTGTGGTTTGGTCGTCTTGACGACGAATTTCATCATGATCAGGGGTCCGATGGTAATGACCTCGTCAAAGTTGGCGCCCTCGACGATCTTCTGTTCCAGCGGGGCGGTGACAATGCCCTTTTCGCCGTAGGAGCCGTCATCGGTCATAATGATAAACTCATCGCAGCAGGCGCGGAATTCGTCCTCGAGAATGACCAGATCCTTGTTGCGGAAACCGACAATGCCGGTGACCTTGGTGCCTTGCTCGTGCAGTGCCTGTGCCACGGGCAGCGCAATGGCGCAGCCCACGCCGCCGCCGACCACGCAGACGTTTTTCAGCCCTTCGATCTCGGTCGCCTTGCCCAAAGGTCCGACAAAGTCATGCACGGCTTCGCCCTCCTTGAGGGAGTTCAGCTGCATGGTACCCGCGCCGACGACCTGGAAAATGATGGAAACGGTGCCGGCTTCGCGGTCAAACCCGGCGATGGTCAGGGGGATGCGCTCGGAATCTTCCTTGGCGCGGACAATGATAAACTGCCCGGCCTTGGCCTTTTTGGCAATCAGCGGCGCGTGGATCCACAGCTCGGTCACAGTGGGGTTCAGCTCCCGCCGTTTGATGATAGTAAACAAGGCGATCTCTCCTTTTTTCAGGCAGCTTTGCGGTTGCGGGCGCTGCTGCCTATAATATCTTACTATATAGTGTAACGCATTTTTAGGCGGTTGTAAAGGGTTCAACATCGCCAAATTTCGGACGGTTTTCTGCCCATATTGACAAAACGTCAATATAGATTTTACAGTCAAGAAAAATAAGGCGTGACAAGGCGGGCATGTTATGGTATACTAATACTTACAATTTGGTAACAATTTGGGGCGCAAAAAACGGCAAAGGGGCTTTTTTGCCGCGCCGCCCTTACAAGGAGGTGCGTGGCTACGCACGCAAAATACAACCGTATGCCGCAGTTTTTGGTGATGCTGGGGCTTTGCTTTGTTTTGCTTTTTGGGGCAGCGCTGCCCGCCCGCGCTGCCGAGTACGACGCCACGCTGGACCAGCTTTCGCGGCTGCAGGCGCTGGCAACCGAGTTTTGCGCCCAAAGCGACAGCGCCGACGACCCCGTTTTGCTGACGCTGACCTACACCCGTTCGGGCGCTTACAGCTCCACCGTGTGGGCGATGACCGCCGGGCTGCAAAATTCGGAATTTGACGCCTTTGTGGCGCAGCGCGACCCCACCCTGAGCGAGCTGAAATACGTCGGCTCGCTGACCTTGCCCAACGGGCAGGCGGTGGATTTCAACCATCTGCTGGCGTCCATCAATATGACCTACCGCGGTCTGCCCACTGCCGGCGGCTGGGGCGGCGACTGCATGGAGCTGGCACAGGCGTACAGCGGGCAGGCATCGGATGCCGACGGCTACGCCGAGCTGATGCGCGCTACCTTTAATATAAGCGACGACGGCACCAACAGCGTGTTCGGTGACCAGGACCTGCGCGCAGACCTTGACTCGGTGATCGTCGGCACGCAGATCTCCGCCGACAGCGATCTGGCGGCGACCCTGCGCAGCTACTACGCCAACCTGACCGACTACGACCGCGCCCGGCAGTTTATTATGCTGAGCTTCGGCAGCGTGAACACCGGCGATGCATCCTTCAAGGATGTCGTCTACAACGCTCTTTTGCAGGACAGCGGCGCCCAGCTGATGCTGTATTTGAACGGTATGTGGCAGCTCGACGACTGGCAGCTGGACCCCGCGTGTGCGCCCGCGCTGCGCGGTGCGACCGACCTGCTGGCGGAATATCTTTCGGGCTGCGTCAACGGCGAGCGCATCACCGGCAACGGCAGCAGCCTTGTGGCGATGGGCGGGCAAGCCCTGGCGGAAGCCCTGACCGTGTTGGGCGAGTATGATGCCGCCGACGCGGTATTGGCCGCCGAGAGCAGCGCCGCCGCCACCCCTGCGCCCGACAGCGACACCGCCAGCGCGGTGATCGGCACCGCCACCGATGCCCTGCGCGAGCATTTTAATGTGAAGATTTTCCAAGTGATCTTGCTGATTTTGGGCGCCATTGCGGTTTTTGTGCTGATTTTCAGCATCGCCCTGTTGGTCAACCACAGCAATCCCCCGCCGAAAAAGCGGAAAAGAAAATAACGGATGTTGCATAACAGATGTTTGCCGTGCGCCCGCCTTGCGGGCGCATTTTTGTTGCGGCAAACGCCTTCCCCGTTCATCTTTTCGTCATATCTTTTTGAAGTTATCCACAATGTATACCGGTTATCCACGTTGAAATTGTGGAAAA
>CAKTAS010000123.1:0-4153 GCA_934529095.1 uncultured Gemmiger sp.
ACCCGCTGGGGCGCTGTCTGGTCCGGCGGCAACTACGGTCTGGTCACCGGCATCCTGCGCAACGAGTGGGGCTGCGAGGGTATGATCATCACCGATAACGTTCTGACCCAGTACGTCAACGGTCCCGACGGCGTTCTGGCCGGCGTGTCCATCTACGACGCTATGATGTCCTTCGTCACCGACACCCTGCCCCAGTACAAGAACGACCCCGTCATCGTTACCGCCATGCGCGAGGCCTGCCACCACAACCTGTACGCCATCGCCAACTCCTGCGGTATGAACGGCGTCGGCGCTGACACCACCATCAAGGTGCAGGAGCTGGGTCTGGTAAGCCTGCTCAAGAACATTGCCCGCATCTCCGTGGCGCTGTTCGTTGTCTTTACCGTGCTGTGGGTGCTGGGCGGCAAGAAGTTCCGCAAGACCGCCGAGTACACCGCCTACAAGACCTTTAAAAAGGAACTGAAGGCACAGAAGAAGAAGTAAGATTCCTTCGCAAAAACCTTCCCTTTTTGGGAAAACTAAGCCTGTCGAAAAGCCCTTTTGCGGGCAGTAATGTAGGGCGCGTGTCTATCTCCGCGCTAAGAGCCGCCGCTGTGCGGCGGTTGCGCTCCGAAACGCGCCTGCGGGCGCAGTGACCCATCCGCACCGCTGGCTGCGCGCAGCGCATAAAATCGCGCCGAACGGCGCGCGGTTTCACGGTATATCGCATTGCCGGTGTGGTTGCTGCGGGCGGCATATATGCCGCCCCTACAAGGCAAACCGTAAATCCCGCGTTTGCGCAAAACCGCGGGCGGGGCTTGCCCCGCCCCTACGGGGAGGCACCCCATAAAAACCTCGGCTGTAGGGGCGAGCATTGCTCGCCCGTGCAACCTGCCCGTTAAGGCAGCATCCAACGGGAAAGCGACCCCTGCGGGGAAGCCTAACCCGCGCAATATCCAAACGACCGTGCAGGGGCGGGGCTTGCCCCGCCCCTGCTATTTTATTTTAACGCACAGGAGTTGGTCTTACTATGAGTGAAACAACAGCCCCCAACGCCAATGGTATGAACCGCGCCAAGCTGTACCAGCTGGTGCTGTTCCCGCTGAACAACGGTGCCACCAACGTCTACTATGTTCTGGTGCTTTCTTATATTGCAACCTTCGGCAGCAAGGTGCTGGCACTCAGTATGCTGTTTGCGTCGGTTATGGTCACCGGTATGCGTCTGTTTGACGCCATCACCGACCCCGTCATCGGCGCGCTGATGGATCGCACCAACGGCAAGTTCGGCAAATTCCGTCCGTTTATGGTCATCGGCAACCTGATCATGGCAGCCAGCGTTCTGGCGCTCTACTGCCTGACCCCCAAAATCCCCGCCGCCGCCACCGCCGCCCGCTATGCCGCCTTTGTGGCGCTGTATGCGGTGTGGGTCATCGGCTACACCTTCCAGACCAGCTGCACCCGTTCCGGGCAGACCGTTCTGACCAACGACCCCAAGCAGCGCCCGCTGTTTACCATTTTCAACACCGTCGGCTCTTTGCTGGGCATGGGCGCGATGCAGTTCTTTGCCCCCATCCTCGCCAAAAAGTTTGAGGGCGGCTATGCCTCCGCCGGGTTCTTCCGCACGCTGGCGCCCGTGGGCGTCGTCATCTCGCTGGCGCTGACCTGCCTTGCCGTCATCGGCATCTGGGAAAAAGACCAGCCCAAGTATTTCGGCGTCGGCGGCAGCACCGAAAAGGTCAAGATCAGCCAGTATATCCGCATCATCAAGGAAAACACCCCCATGCAGCGCCTGATGGTGGCGGGTGCCGGCTGCAAGCTGGCGCTGTCCATCGCCACCAACACCACCGTGCTGTGTATGCTGTACGGCTGTATGATGGGCAACTACGACGGGCTGTACCTGCCCATGATGGTGCTGGGCTATGTGTTCAGCGTGCCGTTCTTCCTGCTGACCGTGCGCACCAGCCAGAAAAAGGGTCAGAAAGCCAGCCTGATGAAGTACGTCACCGTGGCGCTGGTGTGCTATGTGGGCGTGTTCGTCCTGCTGCTGCTCTGGGGCAAGGGCGACGGTTTCACCCTGTCCATCTTGGGTGAAAACGGTCTGGCGCTCAACCTCTACACCGTTTTGTTTATCGCCTTCTTCGGCGTCGGCTACGGCGCGTACTATGCCACCGCCGATATGCCCATCCCCATGGTCGCCGACTGCTCCGACTACGAAACCTACCGCAGCGGCAACTATATCCCCGGCATTATGGGTACGCTGTTCAGCCTGGTTGACAAGCTGGTGTCCAGCCTGTCCGCCACCGTGGTGGGCATTGCCGTCAGCTTTGTGGGCCTGCAGAGCCTGCCCACCCAGTATGACCCCTACACCCCCGGTATGAATGTGGTCGTCATTGCGCTGTTCTGCGTCATCCCGATGGTCGCTTGGGCTGCCACCCTCATCGCCATGAAGGGCTATGCCCTGACCGGCGAAAAGATGAAGGAAATTCAAGCCGTCAACGCCTGCCGCCGCGACGCCGTGGCGAACGGTATGACCTTGGAGGATGCCATGCAGAAATGGCAGACCCTTGACCAGCTGCCCGAAAGCTACCGCTAAAACCCGCCGTCCCGCCCCGCAGGGGGCGGGATTTTTTGTTGGAAAAGTTTACAAATACCCGTTGACTGCCGCGCGGTTTCTGGGTATGCTACTATACAAAGGAAGGTGTTTTGTATGCTGAACCAACAAATTTTGTCCGAAGCCCGCGCCGACGCCGCTGCCATCGCCGCCGACCGCCACGCCCTGCACGCCCACCCCGGCACGGGGTTTGATATCGACTATGCCGTGCAGTACGTCACCCGCCGCCTGACCGAGCTGGGCTATGCCCCGCAGCCCTGCGGACGCGCGGGCGTTACCGCCACGGTGGGGCAGGGCGGCAAGACCTTTTTGCTGCGCGCCGATATGGACGCCCTGCCCGTGCAGGAGGCATCCGGCGTGGACTTTGCCAGCGAGGTACCCGGCAAGATGCACGCCTGCGGACACGATATGCACACCGCCATGCTGCTGGAAGCCGCGCGCCTGTTAAAGCAGCACGAAAGCGAGCTGCAAGGCACCGTCAGGCTGATGTTCCAGCCTGCCGAGGAAATTTTTGAAGGCTCGGCGGATATGATCGCCGCCGGGGTTTTGCAGGGGGTCGATGCCGCGCTGATGATCCATGTCACCGCTGCCATGCCCTTTGCCCCCGGCACCGTGATCGCCTGCGACGGCGGCGTCAGCGCCCCGGCGTGCGATATTTTTGACGTGACCGTGCAGGGCAAGGGCTGCCACGGCTCAATGCCCAACCAGGGCATTGACCCCATCGCCGCCGCCTGCGCCATGGTCACCGCCCTGCAGGAGCTGCCCGCCCGCGAGTTTGCCATCAGCGACGAAGCGGTGCTGACGGTCGGCTACCTGAACGCCGGCAACACCAACAACGTCATCCCGGACACGGCACGTTTCGGCGGTACGCTGCGCACTTTTGACGAGGAACTGCGTGCCAACGTCAAAAAACGTATGCAGGAGATGGTGCAGGGCATCGGCGCCGCCTACCGCACGGGGGTGGAGCTGGCTTGGCCCAGCAGCTGCCCCACGCTGCTGAACAACGCCGATTTGGCGGCGTGCATCCCCGGCTACCTGCGCGAGCTGCTGGGCGAGCAGGGCTGCTTTACGGCAGGGCAGCTGGCGGCTATGGCGGGACCCGGCAAGCCGCAGAAGGGTACCGGCAGCGAGGATTTTGCCTGCGTCAGCCAAAAAGTACCCAGCCTGATGCTGGCGCTGGCGGCAGGACGCCCGCAGGACGGCTACTGCTACCCGCAGCACCACCCGCAGGTGCGCTTTGACGAAGCCTGCCTGCCCGCCGGTGCGGCAGTCTACGCCTATGCCGCTGTACGCTGGTTGGAGGAACACAAGTAAATAGATAAAAGATAAAAGATAATAGATAATAAATAAGGAGTGCCCGCGCCGCGGGCACATTTAAAAAAACGCGCGACATAACGGCAACCGAAAAATTACGGGTTAGTCCGTAGGGGCGGCATATATGCCGCCCGTTGCAGCCGCCTGGATATTACGATATATCGGGCAAATTGCACGGGACGCATATATGCGTCCCCTACAAACCTGCCGGAAACAGGCGTTTTCCTCAATTATAACTTACCTTCCGGT
>CAKTAS010000124.1:0-4003 GCA_934529095.1 uncultured Gemmiger sp.
CCTCGCTTTTACGGCGCGACACGGCGGTCAACGCGCGCTCGAACCCGACGGCGTTCACCTTGTCGTCCAGCAGGAAAATCGTCTTGCAAAGCGCGTCTTTGGGGCTTAGGTGGCGGCTCACCACCGACGCACCGCCGCCCAGCAGCACGGCTGGGATGGCGTGCAGGTCGAAGCCGGCTTCCATCGTGGCAGAAAGCAGATGCTCTGTGTACTTGCGCCCCTGCCGGTTCACAATGTCGCGCACCGTATCGCTGACCGTGCAGGGGTGACCCGCCAGCATATTTTCGATTTGGGCATCCGTGAGGGACAGCCCGGTTTCGCGCCGCACCTGCTCACGGATGTCATCCACGCAGCGGATCATGCCGAGTTCCAAGCTGTGCGCCGTGTCGGCCACCGGGATGGCGTTGTCGATGCGCATAAGGTCCACCGTCCAGCCGCCCAAATCCATGAGGAGCATGGACGGTTCATCCTGCAACAGCCCGGTTTCTGTCATGAGGGCGGCATAGCCTTGAGGAAAGATAGCGACTTCCTCGATGGTGATGCTGTACTCTACACCCTCGAACTTGTAGTTCACAGGCTGATTGCTCCGCAGCAGATACTCTCTGAACTTGGGTTTGTCGCGTCCGAAACTGGTCAGCGGCAGACCCGCCGCAATGCGCACAGAACATTCGGGCGGCAAGCCGCGCTGCCGGATTTCTTTTGCAATCGCTGCCAGCGTCAGCAGGTAATAGTTGTCATTCACGGTCTTATCCCGCTGGATAGGCTGCCGCCCGGTGCCACAAACAAAAAAGCACCCGCCAAACTCTAAGAGTCCTTGGCGGGTGTAGGGTTCGTGTTCTCCGTAGCTTGTCAGCCCTGCCGGGAACGAGCAGTGGGCTGTTTTGATAGCATAGTAGCCGTGGTCGATGCCGATAATGATGCTCATAGTGGGAATCCTCCTTATTATAATAGGTATAAAATGGAAAACTTGAAAACTAACTGAAAACTGTCGGGAAAAACAAAAAATCCCCGCAGCCAACGGAAAATTGGCTACGGGGAAATTGAAAACATTCTGAAAACAGCAGAATAAAGTTGGAAAATGCTCCGAAAAATTGCAAAACAGGACGGCAGGGGAGAGAAAACCCGTCCCAAACCGCCTAACAAAAAAGTCCAACCATCTTGAAACGGTTGGACATCTCTATAAAATGCGCTTCAAAAACAGCTCGTCAATTTTGCCATTTTTGCACGATACAGCAAAGAAAAAAGCCCATGACATCTTTTTTGTCATGGGCTTATGGCGGAAAGAAAGGGATTCGAACCCTTGAGGGCTTTAGGGGCCCTACACGATTTCCAGTCGTGCGCCTTAGACCAGCTCAGCCATCTTTCCTCATATTCAGTTGCGCGGTCAACTGACTGCAAGGGATATTATAGCAAAGAGTGTGTCGAATGTCAAGCACATTTTCCAAAAAATTTCCCTGTATTTTTTATCCACCGTGATTTTAAAATTTGTTCATATCTCTAAATTTTTAACGCCCTCTTGCAAACCACGGGCATCCGTGATACAACTAGATTGGTCAAATAGAAGGAGATGGAAATATGTATTCGATTTTTCGTGATTTAGCGATCATTATTCTCAGCGCCAAGTTTTTCGGGCTGGTGGCGCGCAAGTTTGCCGCGCCGCAGGTCGTTGGCGAAATTCTGGCAGGTCTGCTCATCGGACCCTGTATGCTCAACTTCGTGCAGGGCAGTGACGCGCTTTCCACCTTTGCCGAGATCGGCGTTGTGCTGTTGATGTTCACCACGGGTCTTGGCACCAACATCAAGGAGCTGCTCAAGGCAGGTCCCATCGCCACCTTTATCGCCTGCGTGGGCGTGTTTGTGCCGCTGGTCGGCGGCACGCTGCTGTACAGCGCGTTTTACGGCTTTGCCGCGGTCGGCACGCCGGAGTTTTTCCGCGCTTTGTTCATCGGCACCATTATGACCGCCACCAGCGTGTCCATCACCGTTGCGACCCTGCAGGAGCTGGGACACCTCAAGAGCTTCCTCGGCACCACCATCGTCAGCGCTGCCGTTATTGACGACGTCATCGGCATCATCGTGCTGACCTGCGTCATCGGCGCCAGCTCGGGCGAAGGCACCAGCCTCGGCGGCGTGCTGCTGAACACCGTGCTGTTCTTCCTGGTCGCCATCGGCATCGGCTTTGTCATCCATTACGCCATGAAATGGCTGGACGCCCGCAACCCGCACACCCAGCGCATCACCATTGTCAGCCTGGCGTTCTGCTTTGCCATGGCCTATCTGGCAGAGCAGTATTTCGGCATTGCCGACATCACCGGCGCGTACATTGCCGGCATCGTGCTTTGCTCCATGTCCGACGCCTCGTATGTTGAGCGCCGCGTCGATATCAGCAACTACGTCATCTTTGCCCCTGTGTTCTTTGCCAGTATCGGCTTAAAGACCGACATCAGCGGTCTGACCCCCGAGATTTTGCTGTTCAGCGTCTGCTTTGTGCTGGTCGCACTGGCGACCAAAATCATCGGCTGCGGTCTGGCAGCCAAGCTCTGCCGCTTCGAGTGGGGCGACGCCCTCAAGGTCGGCGTGGGTATGATGACCCGCGGCGAGGTCGCCCTGATCGTTGCCAAAAAGGGCTTGGAGGTCGGCGTAGTCGATTCGGTCTACTTCACCGCCGTCATTCTATTGATCGTGGTTTCCAGCATTGCCACCCCGCTTGTCTTAAAGGTGCTGTTCGCCAAAATGCCGCCGGTACCGCATCCCAGCCAAGTCAAGTAAAACACAAAAGCGACTGCCCTTCCGGGCAGCCGCTTTTCCTTTTATAATAGGCAGGGCATTACAGCACCACGTCGCCGTGGGTCACAAAGCCGCCCAGTTCCTGTGCGTTGGACAAGCCCTGCGCAAACGCCTTGCTGCGCATTGCGGCGTAAAACTCCGCCTGTGTGGCGTTGACGTAGGGCGCCAAGAAGAATGTGCCGATCCCCATTGTCACCCCGCACAGCAGATACCAGCCGATAAAGCTGAGCATCAGCACAAAGTAGTTCCACTTTTCGCCCTCCATAATGGCCTTGCTCAGCTCCATGGCGCGGCGGGTGGTCATATAGGGGTTTTCTGCCAGCAGGAAAGGCACCAGCGTGTAGCAGTAGCTCCAATAGATGCCGGGGATCACCAGCAGGCAGCCCAGCGCGATTTTCAGCCGGGTCAAAAAGCAGACCTTAACGACATTCAGATACGGGGTGCGGAAAATGCCCACCACCGTGCCGAAGGGGGCAAGGGCTTGACGGCTTTCCATAAAATAGCGGGCAAGACCCACATTCAGCGGTCCAAGCACAAAAATCTGCCACAAGCAGCTCAGCACAAACACCAGCAGCGCAATGCCCAGGATCAGCGCCAGCGTTTCGTCCGGCATACCGTACATAAAGCTGTAATCATACCCGCCCCGGTACCCGCCCCGGACGGTGTCCACATTGTTTTTCACGGTAAACACCCCGCCCGAAGCCAGGCTTACCAGCAGGCACACCCAGAACCCGCGCCAGTACCGCCCGCTTAACGCGCTGCGGGCATTGGTTTTCAGCAGTTGTCTTGTCCACATAGATATCCCTCCGTTTTCAGCAAGAATTTCGCTGTTTTTCTTTTATTATAACAGAATCGTGCAAAAAGTAAAGCGGGTTTTGCGCCAAACCGACGGCGGTTCGTCAAATCCCGGCTCTTGGAAAATTTTTGATTTTTTTGCTGAAAATGCTTGACTTTTTGGTGCAATCGGGCTATAATAAAACACGTCGTCAGGGCAAGCCCTGCGGCAAACAGAATATGCGGATGTGGCGGAACTGGCAGACGCGCTAGATTCAGGTTCTAGTTCCCTTAAAAGAGTGTGGGTTCAAATCCCTTCATCCGCACCATGACGAATGTTCTTACAGCATTTAGCTGTTAAAGAGCATTCGTCATTTTTTATTTGCTAAATAGCGACATCACAGGGGGCGTAGTTCACAACTACGCCTTTTCTTGTATTCAC
>CAKTAS010000125.1:0-3982 GCA_934529095.1 uncultured Gemmiger sp.
GGGGTTCCAAGGGGCGAGCAGCCCCTTGGTCGTGGGTCCGCTGCGTCGAAACAGCGGCAGTTTTCTCTGGTTCTCTCTTTTGCTGTCAAAAGAGAGAACATATCGTAGCAACCTTACCGCGTGATTACCTCCACCGGCACATTGAAGATCTTCGCCACCTTCAAAATCGTGTCGATGTGCCGCCCGACGGCGGCTGCCATATGGTGGGTGGGACCTGCCTCGCTCCAGCGGTTGCAGAACTCCCGCGCACCGCAGGCAAAACGGGTGCGCATATTCGTGTCGCCAAAGGTAAAGATCGGTCCCGGCTCGTTGATGCCTTCTGCCGCCACAAACTTAAAGTGTCCGTCCTTGTCCTGCGTGATGGCAAGATAGGTCACCGCGCCCACCGGCGGGTAGAACTGGGTCAGATACCCGCCGCCGGTCTTGCCGTGGAACACCGGCACGATCTTCATCGTCGGCTTTTTGGCTTGGGAAATATCCGCGTCGCCCGAACCGGAATGCCCGATGATGCAGATGTCCTCGTCAAAATCGATCGAGTACATCTCGCTCAGCTGCCCGGTCCCCGCAATGGTCTTGAGGATGCTCATCGCCATGGCGACCTTGATGTCCCCCTCGACCGCACACGCCGTACCCTGCTTGATCAGCATCGAGAAGGCGGGGATCAGCATGGAATCCAGCTTGCCCGCCACGCCCTTGGCAAAGCCGTCGTAGTGGGACGCCACAAAGGCGAGTTTTTCGTCCTTGACCCACTGCTCAAACGCCACAACGTAGCGCGCCATATCCCAGACGGTTTCCACCGTGGCGCCGCCCTCGATGTCAAAGGTGTCCAGAATTTCCTCCGCCTTGGCGCGGATGGCAGCCTCGTCGGTGACGTTGTCGGCGATCGCCCACATTTTTTCCCAGTCAAACTGCTTGGTGTACAGCCACATCCGGTTGTACAGGTTGGTTTCGTCAATGTACAGGTCCATCATACCGGGGTACGGGCGTCCGATCTGCGCAAGGTTGGTGTCGCGGAACCGGCGGCGCACCTGCGCGGCCTTGCACCAATCGTTGATTTCTGCCTGCACGGCGGGGTCGCCGCCCTCCACCACGCCGGTGATCACGGCGTGGCGCTTGCCTGCGCGCTCCAAGTCCGCCACCATCTCGCCCACAGCGCCGCAGGCGTACAGCTCGCCCAGCCAGGTGGGGGTGTCGGTGTTGGCGTAGTCGGGCGCTTTTTTCTTCTGCACGTTCACCAGCACGACCGGCACGTCCAGATCGCGCACGGCGGGCAGCATATTGTACGAGGTCGCGTAGGTCAGCAGCTGCAAAATGACCAGATCGACATCGGCGGCGCGGAACTTATCGCCCGCCGCCATCGACTGCTCCTTGGTGGTCACGATGCCGCCGTCCACCAGCTCCACGGTGTCGGGCAGCGTCTTTTTAAAGGCGGCGTACTGCCCCTCAAATTCCGGGACAAGGCCGGGGAACTGGGGCAGATACGCGCCCAGCGCAATGGCAAATACGCCCACGCGGGCTTTGGTTTCCACTAACATTGGTTCATACCTCCTGTTTGGTTTTGGGTTTGTATTCTCGGATTTCAAAGCTGCGCCGGATGGCAACGCGGGCTGCCGTCAGGTCGATAAATTCGCCCGCGCGGATCATCTGCACCAGCAGGTTGCCCAGCGCCGTACCCTCGGTGGGACCGGCAAAAACCGTCAGCCCGGTGGCGTCGGCGGTCAGCTGGTTCAGGTAATTGTCCTGACTGCCGCCGCCCACAATGTTCAGGCTGGTGTAGGTGCGCCCGGTCAGCGCTTGCAGCTCCTGCACGGCGCGGCGGTAGTCCTGCGTCAGCGAATTGTAAACGCACTGCATCACCTCGCCGGTGGTCTGCGGCACGGGCTGGTTCGTGTCGCGGCAGGCGGCCTTGACCTCGTCGATCATCGACGCGGGCGCCAGAAAGCGGTTGTCGTCGGGGTCCACGCAGCTGGCAAAGTCGGCAGCGCCCTGCGCGGCGGCGATCAGCTCCGGAAAGCTCGGGCGGGTGCCGGTGGCTTCGCCCAGTTCGCGCCGGATGGATTGGATCATCCACAGCCCCATAATGTTTTTGAGGTAGCGGAACCGGTAGTTGTAGCCGCCCTCGTTGGTAAAGTTGGCGGCGCAGCTTTCGGGGGTGGTGATGGGGCGGCGGTTTTCGACACCCAGCAGGCTCCATGTGCCGCTGGAAAGATAGGCGGCCTCGTCATCGCGGGCAGGCACCGCCAAAAATGCCGAACCGGTGTCGTGGGTGGCGGGCAGCACGACCTCGGCGTCAAAGCCGACAAACGCCTGCACCTGCGGCGTAAAATGCCCCAGCGCCGTGCCGGGCATCAAGATTTTTTGGAAAATTTTGCGCGGCAGACCGAGCTTTTGTATCAACTCGTCGTCCCAATCCTTACTTTGCGCCCCCACCAGCGCCGTGGTGCTGGCGTTGGTGTACTCGTTGGCGGCGACGCCGCACAGCAGGTAGTTGAGGTAGTCGGGGATCATCAAAAAGGTTTCGGCGGCAGCGAGCTGTTCGGGGTGTTCGGTTTTCAGCGCCGCCAGCTGGTACGCGGTGTTGAAAGGCTGGTACTGGATGCCCGTGCGGGCGTAATGCTCGGCAAAGGGCAGCCCGGCGGCAGCCAGCGCGTCGCGCACGCCCTCGGTGCGCTCATCGCGGTAGGCGACGGCATCGCCCAGACGCTTGCCGTCCTTGTCCAGCAGCACAAAGTCCACCGCCCAAGTGTCGATGCCCACGGTGGCGGGGGTGTAGCCGGCATCGTGCGCCGCCTTCAAGCCGTTCAAAACTTCCCGCGCCAAGGCTTCGATGTCCCAGCAAAGGTGTCCGTTCTGGCGGTGTACGCCGTTTTCAAAGCGGTAGACCTCGTGCAAAATCAGCTTGCCCTTTTGCACCGTTCCCACGATGTGCCGACCGCTGGATGCACCGATGTCCACTGCCAAAATACAGGATTGCATAATTCTCTCCTTTTTGGTAAAATAGCGGTAGCGGGGGATGAATTGCCCGCATCTTTAACCATAGTATAATGCGGTGCCGCGTGATGTTCCATCGGCAAAAGCGCCGTGTTCTTTGTGAAAATTCCACTGCAGGAGGCACACCATGCTGACCTACAATATGGACGTGGAGGAGCGCAGCCTTTGGCTGCGTGCGACACCCGGCGCGGCGGTGCTGGCGCAGCCCTTTTACTGCACCGAGGCGGGGCAGTTTTACGGGCGCAGCCGGTTTGCCACGGCGCGCACCGACAAGGAAAGCTATCTTTTGTTTTACACCGTGGCGGGCGCGGGGCTGATCGAGCAGGGGTCCCAGCAGGTCGAGCTGCCCGCCGGCAGTGCGCTGCTGCTGAACTGCCGCACCCCGCAAAGCTACTGCACCGCGCCCGGGCAGCAAAGCTGGCAGCACGATTGGGTGCATCTGGACGGCGCGGGCGTGGCAAATTTAGCGGAAACGCTGCTGCCGCAAAACCGGCTGACCCCTGTGCGGGTGAGCGCGTGGGAGATGCAGCCCTTGTTTGACACGATTTTTGCCGAGTGGGATCGCGGCACGGTGGCGGCGCAGATCGAAACGGGGCTGACGCTGCACCGGATGCTGGCGCTGATGGCGGCGCGGCTGTTGGCGGGGGATGCCTCGCGCTCCAACCGTGCGCTGATCGAGCAGGCGACGGGGTACATCCGCGCCCACTACGCCGAGCCGCTCTCGCTGGACGCGCTGCTGGCGCAGACGCCGGTGAGCAAAAGCTGGTTTTTGCGGTTATTCCGGCAGTACACCGGCACGACGCCCTACAATTTTTTGCTGTCCACACGCATCACCCGCGCCAAGGAGCTGCTGGTTTTAACGGATTTTGCGGTCAGCGAGATCGCGCATCAGGTAGGTTTCGGGGACGAGAGCAATTTCTCGACCCGGTTCACGGCGATGGTCGGGCAAAGCCCGCAGCAGTACCGTAAAAGTGCGATGCAGCCGAGGTGA
>CAKTAS010000126.1:0-3838 GCA_934529095.1 uncultured Gemmiger sp.
TCCTGCCAGACGGCGTAGCCGTGGGCGACGCATTGGCGCATAAAGGCGCGCTGGGCGGCGGTAAGCTGCCCGCCGCGGGCGGCGTACTGCGGCAGGTTCAGCCCCGTGCGCAGGCGCAGCTGCATCAAGAGAAAATCCTCTGCCGTGCAGTCGCCCTCCGGCTGGGGCTGCACTGTGCCTGCGATAAACCCCTGCACATCGTTGGGCCAGTAGCTGCGCAGGTCGCCCAGACAGCTGTGCGCGGCGGGACCCAGCCCCAGATAATCGCAGCAGTTCCAGTACAGCAGGTTGTGGCGTCCCTCGTGTCCGGGGCGGGCAAAGTTGCTGATTTCATACTGGCGGTAGCCCTCCTGTTCCAAACGGCGCACCGCGTACAGGTAAAAATCGGCGGCCTCGTCCGGGGTGGGCAAGCCGTCGGGCGGGTATTTGGCAAACGCCGTACCCGGCTCAATTTTTAACAAATACGCAGAAATATGCGTGCAGCCGCCATTTTTCAAAAGTGCCAGCGTGGCGTCAAACTCCGCGTTGCTGTAATGGGGCAGCGCCAGCATAATGTCGCCGCAAATTTCTGCAAAGCCTGCCTTTTGCGCCATCGCCAAGGCGGCGGACGCCCCGGCTGCCGTGTGGGTGCGCCCCAAGCGGCGCAGCTGGGTGTCGTCGGCGCTCTGCACGCCAAAGCTGATGCGGGTCACCCCCGCTGCTCGAAAGCCGTTCAGCGTTTCCTGCGTGACCACATCGGGGTTTGCCTCCAGCGTAATTTCCGCGCCGGGCAGCGGGTCACAAGCGCGCAGCAGCATTTCCACCTGCGCGGGGGAGAGCAGCGCCGGGGTCCCGCCGCCGAAATACACCGTGTCGGGGCGGCGGGTGTTTTTTTCCAGCTCCCGCAGCAGCGCGTCCACATATTCCTGCGGTACGCCGCGCGCCCCGGGTGCGGAGTAAAAATCGCAATACCGGCACTTCGCCTTGCAGTAGGGAACGTGCAGATACAGCCCAAATAATTTTTTATTTGACATTTTGCCCTTTCTGTACCATACTTGTTTACAGGTACTTCATAGTTTTGTGATACATTGCACATCTTTTACGCCTATAATACAACATAGAGAAAGGGGAATGCAACTATGAATTCTAACTATTACAATATTTCCTACGCAGAAAGTCCCTTCGGCACCCTGAACGAGTATATGACCAAAACCTTTGGCTGGATGTTCGCCGGTCTGCTGGTCACCTTTGCCGTGGCGCTTGCCACGGTCACCACCGGGCTGATTGTACCGTTGTACAGCAGCGGTCTGATTTGGATGACCTCCATCGGTGAACTGGTGCTGGTTATGATTTTGTCCACCCGCGTGATGAGCCTGCAGCCCTCCACCGCCACGGGGCTGTTCTTCGGGTATGCGGTGCTGAACGGCTTGAACCTGTCCACGCTGTTTGTGGCGTACCGCTTCGGCACGCTGATTCTGGCGTTTCTGGTGGGCGCTGTCTACTTTGGCGTTATGGCGGTTTACGGCGCCACCACCCACAAGGATCTGACCGGCTGGGGTCCCAAGCTGTTCGGCGGTTTGGTCGCGCTGATCGTCTGCTCTTTGGTGGGCGGGCTGTTCAGCCTGCTGGGCTTTGGCTTCGGCTTTGGCGATCTGCTGCTGTGCGCCGTCGGACTGCTGCTGTTTATGGGCATTACCGCCTATGACACCCAGATGCTCCGGCATCATTACGCCTACTTTGGCGGCGATGCGGCGATGCTGCAAAAGTCGTCCATCATCGGCGCGCTGAACCTGTATCTGGACTTTATCAACATCTTCCTGTATGTGGTGCGCCTGCTGGGTCGCCGCGACAACTAAGCCATAAGAAAACTGCCGATGCGGAAAATCCGCATCGGCAGTTTTTATTTTTTGTCAAAGGCTTCGCGGCGCTGGGTCGAAAGGCGGAACATCTCCTGCAGCCCTTCGCGGTCATCGTCCACGAGCTTTTGCCGCATATCCTGCAGCGCGCTGGAGAACATATCGATCTCGCTGATCAGATTGTCCTTGTTCCACAAGAACAGCTCTGCCCACATTTTATCGTTGATGCGTGCAATTCTTGTCAAATCCCGGAAGGAATCGCCCGTGTAGCGTGCAAGCTCCGTATTGTCGGAGGCGCACATCAGGCTGACGGCGATGGCATGGCACAGCTGGCTGACATAGCCGATCATATGGTCATGCTCGGCAGGGGACAGCACGCTGATGCGGCAAAAGCCCAGCGTTTCGGCAAGGGCGCGGCACCATTCGATGCCCTGCGGGGTGTTTTTTTCGGTCGGGGTGATGATAAAGTTTGCCGGGGCAAAATTGACCTCGGCACTGTGGGCAATGCCGCTGGTTTCGCGTCCCGCCATCGGGTGGCTGGCAATAAACTCCACCCCTGCGGGCAGCGCCTGCTGCACCGGCTCCACCACACCGCGCTTTACGCCGGACACATCGGTCACCATCGTGCCGGGGCGCAAAAGATGCCCGTACTGCCGCACCCAGTCCAGCAGCACCGTGGGGTACAAGCCGAAAATCACGCAGTCCGCCTGTGTGACCAGATCCTCAAAATTCTCGGTCTTGCCCGCGCAGACATAGCCGCGGCTCAGGGCGACCTCCATGGTTTCCGCGCTGTGGGTAATGCCCGTAACGCGGTAACCCTTCTGGCTCAGCACTTGGGCGTACTTGCCGCCCAGCAGCCCCAAGCCCACGATCAGATACGTTTTGGATGTGTCCAGCATACCGTTCCCGCCTTTACTCCTCAAATTCAACGCGCTCGCCCAAGGCTTGCAGCACCTGCCAGAACGCAGGCCAGCTCTTGTTGACGGCTTCCGCCCCCAAAATGGTGGCAGGCAAGCCGCCCGCCGCTGCCGCAATTGCCAGCGCCATCACAATGCGGTGGTCGTTGTGTCCGTTCAGCGGGCGCTCCGGCGCGCGCAGCGCCGTGCCGTAGATATACACCGTGTCGCCCTCGACCTGAATGCGGGCGCCCATCTTTTCCAGCTCGGTCTGCATAGCGGCAATGCGGTCGCTTTCCTTGATGCGCAGCCGCCCGGCATTGCGCAAAATCGTTTCGCCGCTGCAAAAACAGCCCAGCGTAAACAGGATGGGTCCCAAATCCGGGCAGTCTGCCAAATCAATTTCGGTTGCCTTCAGCAGGCTACGCCCGAATTTCAGCCCGCCGTCCACGGCTTTGCATTTGCCGCCGCAGCGCTGCAAAATGTCCATAATGACCTTGTCGCCCTGCTTGCTTTCAGGGTTCAGCCCGGTCACCGTCACGCCGCCCAGCACGCAGCCCAGCACTGCCAAAAAGGCGGCTTGGCTGTAATCGCCCTCAATGGTCACATCGCAGGCGGTATAGCTCTGCGGCGCGGGGATGCGGTACACCACGCTGCCGTTTTTGCGCGCGCGCTGCGCCACCTTGATGCCGAACTGCTGCATACTGTCCAGCGTCAGATCCACATAGGAGCGGCTCTCATAGGGGGGCAGCACCTCGATCAGGCTGTCGCTTTCCATCAGGGGGGCGGCAAACATCAGCCCGCTGACAAACTGGCTGGATACATCGCCCGGCAGCTTGAACGCGCCGGGGCGCAGCCGCCCGAACACCGTGATACCGTCCGGCTCTTGGGTAAAGCGCAGCCCTTGGCTGTCAAACAGCATCTGGTAGACCGCCTGCGGGCGCTCAAACAGCCGTCCCGCGCCGGTAAAGCGGATTTTTTGCGCGGTCATACTGAACAGCGGGATCAAAAACCGCAGGGTAGAGCCGCTCTCGTTGCAAAAAACCGGGCGTGTCACGGTCACAAAGCCGCTGCCCGCGCCGCGCCCCTGAATGCTGACGGCGTGGG
>CAKTAS010000127.1:0-3799 GCA_934529095.1 uncultured Gemmiger sp.
ACGCAGCCTGCGGCGGTTTCGTAATACAAATCGTACAAAACCGGGTCCTCGGCATTCCATTCTGTAACATCCAAGTCGGCAAACACGGCGCGTGCGGTCTTGTCTTGGGTGGGTACGGTGGCGGTGCGCGTCAGCCCGTGACCCTGCAGGGTAAAGGTGACGGTGGTGTCGGCGTGGGTTTCGGCGGTCAGGGTCAGGGTGTAGCGCCCGTCCTTTTTTTCGGTCTTGGCGTCAATGTCCCAGAAATCCGCAGGCTCCTCGGTGCGCAGCAGCACATCGCGGAAAATGCCGTTGTTGCGGAACATATCCTGGTTTTCCAGATAGGTGCCGTTGCACCAGCGATGCACCACCGCCAGCAGCTCGTTTTGCCCGGGCTGCACCTTGCCGGACAGGTCAAATTCGGCGGTGTTGTGCGAACCCTCGGCATAGCCGATGTACTTGCCGTTCAGATAGAGATCCAGGCAGGACGCAACGCCCAAAAAGGAGATAACGATGCGTTTGTCGGCGTCCGCCACGTCAAAAAAGCGGCGGTAGACGCCCACAAAGTTGTACTCCTCGTCGGGGGTGATCCAGCGCGGGCGCAGCCCGGTATCGCAGCCCAGCCACGAAAAGACCCGCCCGGCCTTGTCGGTGGTGGGGATGACCGGCGGCTTGTAGGGGAACTGGTAGCGGTAGTTGACGTAAAACGGGCGGTCATAGCCGCGGAACTGCCAGCAGGAGGGGACATCCAGCTTGTCAAAGGCGACAGCATCGGTGTCCAGCTCGGCGGGCAGCTCGGCGGGCAGGGGGTAAAATTTAAAATCCCAGATGCCGTTCAGGCACTCCACCTTGGGCGAAGCATAGCGCTTGCGCTTGGGGGTCACGGCGTCAGCCTCGGCGCGCGTGGGGTAGGGGATAAAGTAGCTGCGCGGCGGCAGGTTATTGACGCCAAAAACCGAGAAGGTGTGATAGTTGGTGGTGTTCAAACGGTATTTCACGGCGGTTCTCCTTGTCGCAGGCATTGCCGCGCAGAGCGCAGCAGTGCCAGTATTTGTCTATAGTATATCATCTTTTAGCCGGAATGGTAAGGAATATTTCGTGTTAAAACAAGAAAAAACACCGAAAGTTCACCCCCGCTGCACCCGGCAGCACCTGCGACACAGGCGCCAATAGATTTTTCACAAAAATAGAATATTTTGTACAATTTGACAGTTCTAGAAAACTATGCTATAATGCCTGCAAATAACGAGCCGCACAGAACGGCTCTGTAAGGGAGGAACCCACACTATGCTGCTTCAAGGTAAAAAGGCAATCGTAACCGGCGGCACGCGCGGCATCGGCTTTGCCGTGGTGCAGGCTTTTCTCAGAAACGGCGCATCGGTCGCGCTGTTCGGCTCCCGGCAGGAAACCGTGGACAAGGCGCTGGCGGCGCTGGGGGCAGAAAACCCGGACTGGGAGGTCATCGGTATGGCGCCCGATTTAACGGACTACGCCGCCGTCGATGCCGCCTTTGCCGAGGTGGAAAAAGCCTTTGGCGGGATTGACATCCTTGTCAACAACGCGGGCATTTCGGCGCGTGAGCCGCTGTACGACTACACCCCCGAAGCGTTTGAAAAGATTATGCGGCTGAATGTGTCCGCCGTGTTCAACGGCTGCCGTGCGGCTGCCCCGCGTATGAAGGTACAAGGCGGCGGCAGCATCATCAACACCAGCTCTATGGTCAGCCTGTACGGGCAGCCGTCCGGCGTGGGCTACCCCACCAGCAAGTTTGCCGTCAACGGTATGACCCGCAGCCTGGCGCGTGAGCTGGGACGTGACAACATCCGCGTCAACGCGGTGGCACCCGGCGTGACCCGCACCGATATGGTCGCCAACCTCCCGCAGGAAATCGTGCAGCGCGTCTGCGCCCCCATCCCCTTGGGACGTATGGGCGAACCGGAGGAGGTCGCCAACGCCTTTTTGTTCCTTGCCAGCGATCTGGCAAGCTACATCACCGGCGAAATTTTGCAGGTGGACGGCGCGGCACAAACGTAATATTACAAATTGAATACACAAAGCCCGGCAGTACAATTTGTACTGCCGGGCTTTGCTAATGAAAGAAACCTTTTTTGGGAGGTGATGTAGGGCGCGTGTCTTGACCGCGCCGTACCGCTGGCTGCGCGCAGCGCATAAAATCGCGCCGAATGGCGCGTTTTCCCGATATATCGTACTACCGGCTAGACTGCACGGAACGGTCAAGACCGTTCCCTACAAACCTACCAAAAGTTTGCAATTGTCCCATTAAGTTTATTGACAGCGGGTAAAATCCGTTCCGCCTTATTTGCCGGAGGTCAGCCGGTTCAGCAGCATAACCGCCAGAACCACAACGCCGATCACCAAAATCACGCCCACCATACCGATCACCATCATCGGCAGGGTGGTCATCCAAGAAGAAAGATGCAGCATAGGTACCTCCTTACGCCATCAGGGTCAGAATCAAGCCGCCGGCAATGACCGACGCGATCTGCCCCGAAACATTCACGCTGATGGAGTACATCAGCAGGAAATTCTGGTTGTCCTCCTCAAGACCCATCTTGTTGACAACGCGCCCGCTCATCGGGAAAGCGGAAATGCCCGCCGCGCCGATCATCGGGTTCAGCTTTTTGCCCTCGGGCAGGAACAGGTTCAGCAGCTTGGCGAACAGCACGCCGCCCGCCGTGTCAAACACAAAGGCGACCAAGCCCAGCGCCAGAATCAGCAGCGTGTCGGGGCGCACGAACTTGTCGGCGGTCATCTGCCCGGCAACCGTCAAGCCCAGCACAATGGTGATCAGGTTGGCAAGCACGTTCTGGGCGGTTTCGCTCAGGGCGTTCAGCACGCCGCACTCACGCAGCAGGTTGCCGAACATCAAAAAGCCGACCAGCGCCACGCTGGCAGGGGCGACCATACCGGCGATCACGGTGACGACCACGGGAAACAAAATCTTGGTCAGCTGGCTGACATTGCCCTTCTGGTACGGCATACGGATGCGGCGCTCCTTTTGGGTGGTCAGCAGCCGGATGACCGGTGGCTGCACGATCGGCACCAGCGCCATATAGCTGTAGGCTGCCACCATAATGGCGCCCAGATACTGCGAATTCAGCGTGTTGGCGACAAAAATTGCCGTGGGACCGTCCGCGGCGCCAATCACGGCGATGGACGCGGCATCCTGAATGTCAAAGAAAAAGCCTGCCAGAAACAGCGTGAAAAAGATGCCGAACTGCGCCGCCGCGCCGAACAGCATCAGCCACGGCTTTTCCAGCAGCGGACCGAAGTCGATCATCGCGCCGATGCCGATGAACAGCAGCAGGGGAAACAGCTCGTTGGACATACCGGCGTCAAACAGCGCCGAGATGGGTCCCACCGTGTCGCCCTGCGTGATCGCGCCCGACAGCGGCAGGTTGACCAAAATGGCGCCGAAGCCCATCGGCAGCAGCAGGCTGGGTTCCATTTTTTTGACGATGGCCAGGTAGATCAGCAGCGCACCGATGCCCCACATCACGACCATCTGCCAGGTCAGGTTGCCGAAGTTGGAAAACAACGCGGCAAATGTGTTCAAAAAATCCATAGGTTCTCTTGCCTCCTCCAAGATTTTGCGGCAAGAAAAAAAGACCCCTGCCGCAGCCAATATCTGCGACAAAAGTCTCAAGCGAACACATAGCACCGGGCATTTTGCCGTGATGACGCTGCTATGCAGCAGCCCGCCGCAGCGGAACTGCCCTTTACTCCCTTTTATCTGCGCTTATTATAGCAGACCGCCGGGCGTTTGTAAAGAGAAATCACCGGATTTACGGTGATTTTA
>CAKTAS010000128.1:0-3778 GCA_934529095.1 uncultured Gemmiger sp.
TGTCCGCCGAGGAGCGCGTCCGCCATCTGACGCAGGCGCCCATCCCCGGCTTGATTTTAGAGCTTTCGCTGCCCACCGTGATCAGTATGCTGGTCACCAGCCTGTACAATATGGTCGATACCGCCTTTGTCGGGCAGCTCAACACGCAGTCCACCGCCGCCGTCGGCATCTCCTACTCGGCGATGGCGCTGCTGCAGGCCGTCAGCTTTTTCTTCGGTCACGGCTCGGGCAACTATATCTCCCGCAAGCTCGGCGCGCGTGAGTACGACAACGCCGAGCGTATGGCGTCCACCGGCTTTTTCTCGGCGGTGTTCTGCGGCTGCGTGCTGGCGGCGCTGGGCGTGGTGTTTATCACGCCGATCTCCCGCCTGCTCGGCTCCACCGACACCATCCTGCCCTACACCGTGCAGTACCTGCGCTGGATCTTTGTCGGCGCACCGTTCATTATGGGTTCCTTCGTGCTGAACAACCAGCTGCGGTTTCAGGGCAGCGCCTCGCTGGCGATGGTCGGCATTGCGCTGGGCGCGGTGCTGAACGTCGCGCTGGACCCGCTGTTCATCTTTGCGCTGAACCTCGGCGTGGCGGGCGCCGCGCTGGCAACCGTCATCAGCCAGTTTGTCAGCTTTGCGGCGCTGCTGGTGCTTACCCAAAAGCGCGCCGCCATCCCCATCAAATGGAGCCGCTTTACCCCCACGGCGCACTATTTCGGTGCCATTTTCAACGGCGGCGTGCCGTCGCTGTGCCGGCAGGGCATGGGCAGCATCGCCACCGTGGTGCTGAACTTCTCCGCCGGGGTGTTCGGCGGGGTCGATGCCGATGCCGCCATCGCCGCCATGAGCGTTGTCGGGCGCATCACAATGTTCGCCGGCTCGGCGCTGATCGGCTTCGGGCAGGGGTTCCAGCCCGTCTGCGGCACCAACTTCGGCGCGGGCAAGTACACCCGCGTGCGCGAGGCCTTCTACTTCTGCCTGAAGCTCGGCGGCGCAACGATCGGCGTTTTGTCGCTGCTGGGCATCGCGTTTGCGCCGCAGATCATTGCGCTGTTCCGCAATGACCCCAAGGTCGTGGAGATCGGCACCGTGGCGCTGCGCGCACAGGCCATCACGCTGCTGCTGGCCATCTGGATCATCCTGACCAATATGATGCTGCAAACCATCGGCTACGCCGGGCAGGCATCGCTGGTTGCGGCGTCGCGGCAGGGGCTGTTTTTCATTCCGGCGGTTTTCATTCTGCCGCACTTTTTCGGGTTGTTCGGTGTGCAGATCGCGCAATCCGTGGCGGACGTGTTCAGTTTTCTGCTGGCGCTGCCTTTGGCATTGCGCGTGCTGAACGCCTTCCGCACGGATGCCGAGCCTGCCCAGACAAGATAAATTACCAAACGGAGGATCCCTATGCTTGTACCTGTACTGTTATTCATCGTAGGTCTGTTGTTTTTGATCAAAGGCGGCGACTGGTTCGTTGACGGCGCTTCCAGCCTTGCCCGCCGCTTTCACCTGCCGGAGCTGCTGATCGGCGCCACCGTCGTGTCCATCGGCACCACCCTGCCCGAGGTTATGGTTTCCACCATGTCGGCGCTGTCCGGTCACGGCGAGATTGCCTACGGCAACGCCATCGGCTCGGTCATCTGCAATGCCGCGCTGATCGCCGCCATCACCATTGCGGTGCGCCCCGGCAAGGTGGACCCCAAGACCCTGCGCACCCCCGTGGCGTTCTTCTTTGCCGCTGCCGCCATCTACTGCTTTGCCGCCTACGTTATGGGTCGCTTTACCCGCGTGATGGGTCTTGTGATGCTGGCGATGTTTGTGGCGTATATGGTCGTCAACGTCAAGCAGATGAAAAACGCCCCCGCCGAGGAACCGGCGGAGGAAACCGAGGAAATGCCCCTGACCAAGACGCTGTTGCTGCTGGTCGTCGGCGCTGCGCTGATTGCCGTGGGTGCCAACCTGCTGGTGGACAACGGCACCCTGATCGCACAGGCGCTGGGCGTACCCGAAAGCGTGATCGCCCTGACCTTTGTGGCGCTGGGTACCAGCCTGCCCGAGCTGGTCACCGCCGTGACCAGCCTTGTCAAGGGTCACAGCGATCTGTCGCTGGGCAACGTGGTCGGTGCCAACGTCTTTAACCTGGTGCTGGTCAGCGGCGTATCCGTGACGCTGGCGCCCTTCACCATCCCGCAGAGCAACACGCTGTTCGGCATCAATTCCAGCCTTGTGCTGGATTTGCCGGTCATGCTGGCGGTCATGCTGATTCTGACCCTGCCCGCCCTGCTCAAGGGCAAGCTGAACCGCGCCCAGGGCATTTTGCTGCTGGCGGTGTACGCAGCGTTCTGCGTGGTGCAGTTCGCGCTGTAAATTCTACATAGGTAAACCAAAAGTGCCGCCCCGGTCACGGGGCGGCACTTTGTCGTATTCTTTTGCAGATAAACGCGAAACTTACGGTCAACCCGCGTCTATGGCTTCCCCCTTGGGGGGAAGCTGTCACCGCAGGTGACTGATGAGGGGGATATTTGCGGTGACCGCCAAATCCCTTGGCGGGGTGGGGTCACCCCGCCCTACGGGGCAATAAAAAACATTGCGCAGTAGGGGCGGGGCATGCCCCGCCCGCGATTTTGCGGCAACGCCAAACTAACGGGCAACCCGCGTCTATGGCTTCCCCCTTTGGGGGAAGCTGTCACCGCAGGTGACTGATGAGGGGGAAATTTGCGGTGACCGTCCATTTCCCCGGCGGGGTGGGGTCACCCCGCCCTACGGGGCAATAAAAACCATTGCACGGTAGGGGCGGGGCATGCCCCGCCCGCGGTTTGTCGAAAAAAACACTTTTTCGGGTAGTGATGTAGGGATGGGTCTTGACCCATCCGCACCGCTGGCTGCGCGCAGCGCATAAAATCGCGCCGAATGGCGCGCGTTTTCACGATATATCGTACTATCGGCTAGACTGCACGGAACGGTCAAGACCGTTCCCTACAAACCTGCCCGGACATTTCCCCCTCATCCGGCGCGTTCCGCGCCACCTTCCCCCAACGGGGGAAGGCTTTCCCGCGGCAACGCCCGCCTTACGCCTCCGGCAGGTAAATGTGGTGGGGCAATCCCTCGACGTAAATCGGGGTCAGTTCCGCCTGCACCAGCGGCAGCGCATAGGCGATAAACTCCTCGGTCATGGCGGTGTGGTCGGCATTGACCCACGCCAAAGGCACCTTCTTTTCCAAGTTGGCGACCTCGCTGATGGGGTGCAGGCTGGTACCGCACTGGTACGGCGCGTTGGAAATGCGATCCAGCGCGACCATCTCGCCGGTGTGACCCTCAAAGGCGGCCTTGGCGGCGGCACCGCCGACCTGATACGCCTCGGTGATGTCGGTGCGGCTGGTCAGGTGACCGGCGCAGCGCTGCAGGGTCGAAAGCTCGATGCAGCGGGTCTTGGTGTCCAGACGGCGGGCAACCGTGTTGGCAAGGAAGCGCGCCGTGCCGGTCAGCGCCTTGTGACCGAAAGCGTCCACCGCGTGTACATCGTCCGCCAGCTCGCAGACGTAGCGCCCGTCCTCCAGCTTGACGCCCTCGGACACGGCAATGACGATGCTGGGCTTTTCCTTCTGCATACGCTCGACCTTTTCGACAAAGCGGTCCACGTTAAAGGGTACCTCGGGCAGGCAGATCATATCCACGCCCTCGCAGTCCTCCGCCTTGGCAAGGGCGGCAGCGGCGGTCAGCCAGCCGGCGTTGCGTCCCATAATTTCCACAATGGTGACGTACTTGGTGCCGTACACCGTGGCGTCGCGGATGAT
>CAKTAS010000129.1:0-3742 GCA_934529095.1 uncultured Gemmiger sp.
TCGATACGGACATAGAACACGTCCTGAGAATCGGTTTCGTACTCCAGCCATGCGCCGCGGTTGGGGTTCATGGTGGCGGTGAACAGATCCTTGCCGGTACGGTCCTTGCTGGAGCCGTAGAACACGCCGGGAGAACGCACCAACTGAGAAACGATGGCACGCTCGGCACCGTTGGAGATAAAGGTGCCGGAATCGGTCATGAGCGGGAAGTCGCCCATGAAGATCTCCTGCTCCTTGACCTCGCCGGTCTGCTTGTTCAGCAGACGGGCAGTAACGTACAGAGGTGCCGCATATGTGGCATCCCGCTCTTTACATTCTTTAATGGTATACTTGGGGTTTTTGTCCAGACGGTAGTCGATGAACTCCAGAACGAGGTTGCCGGTATAGTCCTCAATAGCGGCAATGTCGTGGAATACTTCGTGCAGACCTTCCTGCAGGAACCAGTTGTATGAGTTCTTCTGAATCTCGATCAGATTGGGCATACCAATCACTTCGTTGATTCGGGAGAAGCTCATACGGGTCGTTCTGCCGTTTTGTACGGGCTTGACCTTTACCATAAAACGCGACCACTCCTATTCCATAAGTTTTTGGGTGTAGAGAATTGGCGAAAGCGCTCCAAAGAAACGGCTGCAAAACGGGATATATTCGGCGTTTTTCACAAACTTTTACATTTTGGCAATTCTGCAAAATGCCTTTAGGGCGCTCTATTCCATTTTTTTGATACTGTAACAGTATACACGGGAAAAGGCTTGCTGTCAAGCCTTTTTTAGGGTTTCTGACAAGTTTTTTACTTGCCATTAAACGCCCGGGTGCGTGTAGCATAATTTCGGCAAATTGACGATTTTGCCCTCTTTTGCGTCACTTGACAAATTCCCGCAAGGCGTTCTTGCGGGGTATTTTGGGCATTTTATACAAGGCGTACAGCAACATTTCGGTGATGTTGGCTCTTGACAAAGGGCCGCAAACAGCGCAAAAAGGGCTGCACCCTGTGCGGGTGCAGCCCTTTGTTTGATTTTTTTCTTAGTCCAAGAAGTCGCGCAGCTTGCGGCTGCGGCTGGGGTGGCGGAGCTTGCGCAGCGCCTTTGCTTCGATCTGGCGGATACGCTCACGGGTGACGTTGAACTCCTTGCCGACCTCCTCCAAGGTGCGGGGGCGCCCATCCTCCAAGCCGAAGCGTAGGCGCAGGACCTTTTCCTCACGCGGGGTCAGGGTTTTCAGCACATCGGCGAGCTGCTCTTTCAGCAGGGTCTGGCTGGCGGCCTCGGCAGGGATGGGGGCATCATCGTCGGGGATAAAGTCACCGAGGTGGCTGTCCTCCTCCTCACCGATGGGGGTTTCCAGGCTGACGGGTTCCTGTGCTACGCGCATAATTTCGCGCACCTTGTCCACGGGCATTTCCAGACGCTCAGCGATTTCCTCGGCGCTGGGATCGTGACCCATCTCGTGCAGCAGCTGGCTGGAAACCTTCTTGACCTTGTTGATGGTTTCGACCATATGCACGGGGATGCGGATGGTACGCGCCTGATCGGCAATGGCGCGGGTGATCGCCTGACGGATCCACCAGGTGGCGTAGGTGGAGAACTTAAAGCCCTTGGTGTGGTCGAACTTTTCGACCGCCTTGATCAGACCCAGATTGCCCTCCTGAATCAGGTCAAGGAACTGCATACCGCGCCCCACATAGCGCTTGGCAATGGAAACGACCAGACGCAGGTTGGCTTCGCTCAGGCGCTGCTTGGCCTTTTCACCATCAGGACCGCCGGCTTGGATCTTCAGTGCCAGATCGATTTCCTCCTCGGGGGTCAGCAGCGGCACGCGACCGATTTCCTTTAAATAGACCTTGACGGGGTCGTCAATGGCGATGCCGTCGGTGTTCAGCGCGTCGTCGTATTCCTCGCCGCCTTCCTCGTGCAGAAGTCCGGCGTCGGCGGGGTCGATGGGGTCATCGTCAATGACCTCAATGCCGTTGCTTTCCAGCTCCTCGTAGAGCTTTTCCATAGCTTCCACGTCCAGAACGTGGCCGCTTTCCTCCATGGCGTCGCCAATTTCGGTGTTGGTCAGCTTGCCGGCACGGCGACCGGTTTCAATCAGGCTGCGGACGGGATCTTTTTTTTCTGCCATAAGTAGGTTCTCCTTTGGTTTTCTATGAACTTGCCGCAAGGAACTGCGGATGTCAAGGCTCGGATTCGGGCGTTTCGGGTACGCCCTTGGCTTTTTTGAGGTCGGCGAAGATCTGCAAAAAGCGGTCGTCCGCCGTGCCTGCCACCTGCTGGCTCAGCGGTTTTACCGTTTGCAGGCGCTCCAGATACATATCGATATCCTGTCGGTTCAGACGATGGTCGTGATTTTGTGCCTGTGCCAGCATGATTTGCTGAAAGGCTTTTTCGTCCAGCAACTGCTGCAGTGTGGTGACGTTGAGAGGCAACTGCTCGTCCGCACAGCGGAACATAGCCTGCAGGACCTGTTGTATCTCCGGCAGCACGACAGTGGACATATCCAGGCGAGCGCGCACATACGGGATGTGCTCCGGGTTTTGTAAAAGCGCGGCGGCCAGCTGGCGTCCGGCGCTTGCTGCACCGAGAGCCGAATCCCCGCCCTGGGTGTAGGGCACACGGATATCGGCGGCTATTCCCTGCCCTGCCAGACCGCGCTGCTCCTTGCGGTAACTGCGGAGCTCGGCCGAGTGCACCGCGCCCTTGAGCTGTGCCGAAATAGCCTGCTTGGAAACGCCGGTTTCTTCCGCAAGGCGTCCGGCGTAAACGTCCTGCGCGGTCGGGGTCACCCCCTGCGCTGTCAGTACGCCGATGGCCTCCTGCAGGTAGTTCAGCCGGCCGTCGTCACTGCGCAGGTCATACTTGGCCTTGGCCTTTTTCAGTTGGAATTCGGTCGGGTTGGCGGTGCCGTTCAAAATCATTTCAAAGCGGTCACGGCCGTATTTTTTAATGAATTCATCAGGGTCTTTAGCCCCCTGATAGCTCAACACGCTGACTTTGACCGAGCTGTTGGCAAAAAGTGCCAGGCTGCGCTCGGTCGCCTTTTGTCCGGCCTCGTCGGAGTCATAGCACAGAACGACTTCGTCGGCGTATTCGCTGAGCAGCTTGACCTGCTCAGAGGTCAGCGCCGTGCCGCAGGCGCAGACGGCGGTGTCGAACCCGGCGACGTGCATGGATATGACATCCATATAACCCTCGCACAAAATATAGCGCTTGCTCGCGGATTTTTTGGCGACGTTCAGCGCAAACAGTGTGCGGGATTTGTGGTAGACCATCGTTTCGGGGCTGTTGATGTACTTGGGCTTGGAGTCATCCAGCACTCGACCGCCGAAGGCAATGATCGCGCCGCGCACGTCAATGATCGGCACCATAACGCGGTGGCGGAAGATATCGTACAGGTTGCCCTTTTCGCTGCGCTTGATCAGCCCCGAATGTTCCAGCTCGCTTTCGGTAAAGCCGCGCCGCCGCAGATAATGCAGCAGCCCGCCGAAATCCTGCGGCGCGTAGCCCAGCCCAAAACGGCGGATGGTGGCATCGGACAAGCCGCGCTTTTCTTTCCAGTAGCGGCGGGCAAGGGCAGCCTCCGGTGTTTCGGCGTTGAGCTGCTCATAAAAATAGCGGGCGGCGCAGCGATTGATCTCCAGCAGCCGCTGGCGGGCGCGGGACTCCTGGTCATCCTCCTCGGGCAGGGGCATCCCGACGCGGGCAGCCAGCTGCTTGACGCCCTCGACATAGCTTAAATTGTTGTACTT
>CAKTAS010000130.1:0-3564 GCA_934529095.1 uncultured Gemmiger sp.
TTATTTCTTATTTATTATTTCGCCGAATTCCTGTTCCCAATTCCCGCGATTTGTGCTATCATAAACACAAACCATTATAAAAGGAAGTATCCACTATGACGACAAACGAAAAAATTTCCGCGCTGCGTGCCGCTGCCAAGGCAAACGGCGGCGACGGCGTGCTGATCATGACCAGCGACCCCCATTGCAGCGAATACCTGCCCGAACATTATAACGCGCTGACGTGGTTTTCCGGCTTTACCGGCGAAAACGCCACCCTCGTGGTCACCCAAACCGGCAGCGCCCTGTGGTGCGACGGGCGCTTCTATGTGCAGGGCGACAAGCAGCTGGCAGGCACCGAGATCGAGTGTATGCACGCCGGTTCTGCGGGCGTGCCGACCGTTGCCGAATACCTGACCGCCCACTTTGCCGCGGGCGAAACCCTGCTGCTGGACGGCAGCTGCGTGCCTGCCGCCGTGGCGAACGACTACGCCGCCACGCTGAAAAAGAGCGGTGCTGCGCTGAAAAGCAAGAACGTCTACGCCGCCGTGTGGGAGGCAAACGCCGCCCGCCCGGCGCTGCCCGCCACGCCCTGCCGTCTGCTGACGCCCGCCCAGACCGGCGCGACCGCCGCCGACCGCATCGCCATGGTGCGCGCCGAGCTTGCCAAGCAGGGTGCCACCGCCTTGGCGGTCACCGGGCTGGACTGCGTGGGCTGGCTGCTGAACCTGCGCGCCAACGACCTGCCCTGCACCCCGCTGGCAGTCGCCTACGCGCTGGTCACAAAGGACGCCTGCACGCTGTTTCTTGCGCCGGGTCGTCTGTCTGATGCCGACGCCGCCACGCTGGCGGAAAGCGGCGTGACCCTGCGCGATTACACCGAGCTTTTGCCCGCCGTGCAGGCGCTGCCCGCCGACGAGGTGTTTATCGCAGACGAAAAAGCCACCAACTACGACCTGTACACCGCCCTGTGCGCCCACAAGACCGTGGCGGGCGCCGACCCGATCTTTGCGCTGAAGGGCATCAAAAACGAAACCGAGCTGAAAAACATCCGCGAATGCCACATCCGCGACGGTGTCGCCGTGGTGCGCTTTGAGATGGACTTGGAAAAAGCGCTGGCGCAGGGCAAGACCCTGACCGAGATCGACATCGACACCATGCTGCAAAAGCGCCGCGCCGAAATGCCCGGCTACTTTGAGGACAGCTTCTCCACCATTGCCGCCTACGGTGCCAACGCCGCCATGATGCACTACCACGCCGAGGGCGAGGTCAACAGCGTCATCGAGCGCAAGGGCTTTTTGCTGGTGGACAACGGCGGTCAGTACGACTGCGGCACCACCGACATCACCCGCACCTACCCCGTCGGTCCGCTGACCGACAACGAGCGCCGCTACTACACCTGGACGCTGCAAAGCCACATTGATATGGCGCGCGCGGTATTTCTGGACTACTGCACCGGCTTTGCGCTGGACAGCTTTGCCCGCGGTCCGCTGTGGCAGCACAAGATCAACTACCGCTGCGGCACCGGTCACGGCGTGGGCTTTATCTCCGGCGTACACGAGGGTCCGCAGAGCCTGCGCCCCAACAACGCCGTGGTGTTCAAGCCCGGTATGACCATCACCGATGAGCCGGGCGTCTACGAAACCGACGAGGTCGGCATCCGCATTGAGAACGAGCTGGAGTGCGTGGACCTTGGCGAAAACCAGTACGGACACTGGCTGGGCTTTGCCCCGCTGACGATGGTACCCATCTCCACCGAGCCGGTGCTGGTCGATGAGCTGAGCCGCGCCCAGCTGGATTGGCTGAACGACTACCACGCCCGCGTGTATGCAACCCTCAGCCCGCGTTTGAACGAGGAAGAAAAGGCGTGGCTGCAGGCAAAGTGCGCCCCGCTGCAGCGCTGAGGCAACACCGCATAAATATACAGTCTGCTTTTAGTCTGTTCGTGTACTGCGTACAACTGCCATAGAAATACAAACAAAATTTTGAAAAACTGCCCAAAACCCCTTGAAAAACCCGGCGTCAGGTGCTACTATTAAAAACGGTGAAAGTATTATTATAAAAGGAGAGTGACCCTTATGGCATTTACCAATCCGTATCTGCAGGGCGTGTATGACGGTCTTGCAAAGCGCAACCCCGAACAGAAGGAATTTTTGCAGGCAGCTGAGGAAGTCCTGGAAAGCTTGGAGCCGGTCGTCGCCGCGCATCCCGAGTACGAGAAGGCAGGTCTGATCGAGCGTTTGGTCGAGCCGGAGCGCGTGGTAATGTTCCGCGTGCCTTGGGTCGATGACGCCGGCAAGGTGCAGGTCAACCGCGGCTACCGCGTGCAGTACAACTCTGCCATCGGTCCCTACAAGGGCGGTCTGCGTTTCCACCCGTCTGTCAATTTGTCCATCATCAAGTTTTTGGGCTTTGAGCAGTGCTTCAAGAACAGCCTGACCGGTCTGCCCATGGGCGGCGGCAAGGGCGGCTCTGACTTTGACCCCCACGGTCGTTCCGACGCCGAGGTCATGCGCTTCTGCCAGAGCTTTATGACCGAGCTGTACCGCCACATCGGTCCCGACACGGACGTTCCCGCCGGTGATATCGGCGTGGGCGGACGCGAGATCGGCTATCTGTTTGGGCAGTACAAGCGCATCCGCAACGAGTACACCGGCGTGCTGACCGGCAAGGGCATCCCCTTCGGCGGTTCTCTGGCGCGTACCGAGGCGACCGGCTACGGTCTGTGCTACTTTGCCAAGGAAATGCTGGCGGACGCCGGCAAGAGCTTTGCAGGGCAGCGCGTGGTCATCTCCGGCTCCGGCAACGTTGCCATCTACGCCAACCAGAAGGCGACCCAGCTGGGCGGCAAGGTCATTGCCATGAGCGACTCCAACGGTTACATCGTGGACGAAAACGGCATTGACTACAAGGTCATGAAGGAGATCAAGGAAGTCAAGCGCGCGCGCATCAAGACGTATCTGGACTATGTACCCACTGCCAAGTATGTCGAGGGCAGCGTCGGCATCTGGACGGTACCCTGCGACATCGCCCTGCCCTGCGCGACCCAGAACGAGCTGCCGCTGGACGGCGCCAAGGCGCTGGTCGCCAACGGCTGCTACGCCGTGGCGGAAGGCGCCAATATGCCTTCCACCCCCGAAGCCATCGCCTACCTGCAGGCAAACGGCGTGCTGTTTGCCCCCGCCAAGGCATCCAACGCGGGCGGCGTTGCCACCTCCGGTTTGGAAATGAGCCAGAACAGCCTGCGCCTGTCCTGGACCTTTGAGGAAGTGGACGAGCGCCTGCACAACATTATGGTCAACATTTACAAGAACGCCGCTGCTGCCGCCGAAAAGTACGGCTGCAAGGGCAACCTTGTCGCCGGTGCGAACATCGCCGGCTTTGAGAAGATCGCCAGCGCCATGATGAGCCAGGGCATTGTCTGATGCCTGACTTAGCGTAAGCGAAAGTATGAAAACCGGAACCGTCGCCCCGCAGGGACGGCGGTTTTTTATTTCATTGCGATGTAGGGCGGGGTGACCCCACCCCGCCGAGGAATCGTGCGGTTGACGCAATTTGCCGATTCGGTTGTAGGGGCGAGCATTG
>CAKTAS010000131.1:0-3454 GCA_934529095.1 uncultured Gemmiger sp.
CCCGTTCATCTTTTCGTCATATCTTTTTGAAGTTATCCACAATGTATACCGGTTATCCACGTTGAAATTGTGGAAAACTCGGTGGAAACTGTGGAAAACCCACCCGGTTTTTCACCGCCTGCACGCTGCAAGGGCAAAAACGCGGTGGAAAACCCCAAAATTCCCTGTGGGAAATTCTGCGCTTTTCGACGCGAAACTGTTGCACTCCCCACGGGAAAATGTTAAAATAGGGTATTAGTAGGAATTTGCCATAGGCAAAGCCGCAAGGAGGATCATCCCTATGGATTGGGTCGATAAACTGGAACGCCGCTTCGGGCATCTGGGCATTCCGCAGCTGGTCAACGGTCTGTTGGTCGGGCAGCTGATGGCAGGGCTGGCGGTGCTGCTGGTCAACCGCAATTTTACGTCGTACATCTTTTTAAGCCGCGCCGCGCTGCTGCAGGGGCAGGTGTGGCGGCTGGTCACGTTTTTGTTTCAGCCCATCTGGCTGGACGGCGTGTTGGGCATTTTGAACCTGCTGTTTTATTTCTGGATCGGCAACGCACTGACCCGCCAGTGGGGCGATTTCCGCACGACGGTGTTCCTTGTGCTGGGCATGCTGGGCGCGTGGGCAAGCTGCCTGCTGGTGGGCTACGCCACGCCCAACGCCATTTTTATGAGTATGCTGTTTGCCTACACCTGGCTTTGGCCGGAGCAGACCGCCCTGCTTTTTGGCGTTATCCCGTTTAAAATGAAGTATCTCGGCTGGCTGGAGCTGTTTTTCTGGGCAGTGAACTTCCTCACCGGCACCTTCGCTGTCAAGGTCAGCCTGGTGCTGGGTCTGGCGGGTTTTCTGGCGTTTTACGGCAAGGAGCTTGTCAGCTGGTGCAAGGATACCGCCAGCGCGCAAAAGCGCCGCCGCGACTGGGAAAACCGCAACCGCTAAACATTTTATAATAGAAAGGTTGAGCTTATTATGAAACTGATCACCGCTATCGTCAATAAAGAGGATTCCCGCGCTGTCTGCCACGACCTGCTGAAGCAGAAATTCTACGTCACCCGCCTTTCCACCACCGGCGGCTTTTTGATGGCGGGCAATATGACCCTGCTCATCTGCACCGAGGACGAGCGCGTGGATGAGTGCATCGGCGTCATCTCCAACTGCTGCAAGCAGCGCACCGAGATCGTTCCCGGCACCGCCACGATGGGTCTTGGCATCGAGAGCGCCATGCCCATGCAGGTGACTGTCGGCGGCGCAACCATTATGGTGACCAACGTCGAGCGCTTTGAAAAGCTGTGATGCTGGAGCGTCTTGCCGGTAACGCGGCGTTAAAGTCCGAGCTGGGCGCCGCACTGCGCGCCGGGCGGCTGCCCCATGCGATTTTGCTGGTGGGCGAGCCGGGCTGCGGCGCGGGCTTTGCCGCGCGTTGTCTGGCGGCGGACTACCTGTACCCGCAGGGCGGCGCCCACGCCGAGGCGGTGCTGAACGGCACCGACACCGAGTGCGTCAGCCTGCGCGGCAGCGGCAAAAGCGGGGGCATCCCCGTGGACGACGTGCGCGACATGCGGGAAAAAATCCAACATTCGGCGCTCAGCACCGACGCTGCGGGGCGCGTGATGTTCATTTACGGCGCACAAAACCTCAACGGCACCCAAGGCTCGGCGGCGAACGCCCTGCTGAAAATTTTGGAGGAGCCGCCCGCCGACGTGCTGTTTTTGCTGACCGCGCCCAGCGCCGCCACCGTGCTGCCGACCATTCGCAGCCGCTGCGCCGCCTACACGGTCGCGCCCGTCCCCGCCGACGAGTGCTGCGCCTTGCTGGGCAGCCGGGGCGTACCCGCGCCGATGGCGCAGGAGCTTTCCTTTTTATATGAGGGGCATATCGGCAAGGCGCTGCAGGTGTTTGCCGATGCCGACACCCGCGCCCTGCTGGCAAGCGCCAAAAAGCTGCTGGAACACGCCGCCCGGCAGGACACCTACCGCGCGCTGGCGCTTTTGACCGGGTACGAGAAAAACCGCGAAGGCTTTGCCGCGCTGCTGTGGCAGCTGGAGCAGCTTTGCAGCGCCGTGCTGCGCCGCCCCGCCTACGGGGCAGACGCCTGCGGCGGGCTGACGCCCGATGCCGCCGCCCGCGCCCTGCAGGCGATCTACAGTGCCAAAAAGGATTTGACCGCCAACGGCAATTTAAAGCTGATCCTGGCGGTTCTTGCGGCGGATTTGTGTAAGGCGTAAGGGCGTATAAACCATCTATCCAATTTCAGATTTGCAAAAAGGAATACCCAATGAAAGTTATCTCTGTCAAATTTAAAGAAAACGGTCGGGCGTACTATTTTGACCCCGGCACCTTTACCGTCAACGAGGGCGATTTCGTCATTGTGACCACCGCCCGCGGCACCGAATGCGGCGAGGTCGTGCGCGGTCTGCACGAGGTCCCCGGCTTCTCGCGTGAGGTCAAGCCGGTCATCCGCGTGGCGGACGCCGTGGACGTGCGCCGTATGCGCCAGAACCGCGTGGACGTGCAGCAAGCCTACGCCCTGTGCGAGCAGCGCATTGCCGCGCACAACCTGCAAATGAAGCTGGTCGATGCCGAGTACACGCTGGACCGCAGCAAGCTGGTGTTTTATTTTACCGCCGACAACCGCGTGGATTTCCGCGAGCTGGTCAAGGATCTGGCGGCGCAGTTCCACACCCGCATTGAGCTGCGCCAGATCGGCGTGCGCGACGAAAGCAAAATGCTGGGCGGGCTGGGCATTTGCGGGCAGCCGTTCTGCTGCAGCCGGTTTTTGAAAAATTTCCAGCCGGTGTCCATCAAAATGGCAAAGGAACAGGGGCTGAGCCTGAACCCCGCCAAGATCAGCGGCTCCTGCGGGCGGCTGATGTGCTGCCTTGCCTACGAGCAAAAAAGCTACGAATACTTAAATTCCATCACGCCGCAGGTGGGCAGCGTGGTGCGCACGCCCGACGGCGAGGGTACCGTGATCGAGGCAAACCCCGTTGCCGGCACGCTGAAAGTGCGTTCCAACGTGGAAATTTTAGCCCCGCGCGTGTATAAGCTGACCGACTGCGTCTATTTGCGCGGCGGCAAGCGCGCGCCCAAAGCCCCGGAACCCGATAATGAATGATGCGCGGCAAAAATTCCTGCCGGGAACACTTGCATCCCCCGCCGATTTATGATAAAATATTTATAACATAGTGGGCTTGCCCGCCGTGTGCCGTACCGGGAAGCAGCCGTGCAGGGCCGGTAAGGATACTTGAATCAGCACGGAGATAAGGAGTATCACGATGGCTCATACCGTTACTAGCGAGTGCGTTGCTTGCGGTGCTTGTGTTGACACTTGCCCCGTCGGTGCAATCAGCATGGAGGACAAGGCTGTGGTCGACGCTGCTTCCTGTGTCGATTGCGGCGCCTGCGAGGGCGTTTGCCCCACCGGTGCTATTCAGCCGGAATAAGCTGACAAAGCATTCCCGTGCGGTC
>CAKTAS010000132.1:0-3352 GCA_934529095.1 uncultured Gemmiger sp.
TCGTTGGCACCGTGCATCGGACCGGCAAACTCCGGCAGGGGCAGGTCGGTATGCTCGGGACCGAAGCTGACCGCATACGGGAAGTGGCGTGCATAGGTGCCGCCGCCCATCGTGAAGGGGGTCTTGCCCTCGCCCGTGACATCGTTGTAGGTGCTGATCAGTGTCTGGATGGCGGGGCTGTCGGCGGCAATATAGAACGGCACACGGCTGGAAACGTTCTCCAGCGCGGCGGCATCGCCGCAGACCTTGCGCACGGCGGCGGACATCGTTTCGGGGTTGGTGTTGGTGGGGTAGCGGCAGTCGAAGGTCTGGCGGATGACGCCGTCCTGCATATGGATGGTGCCGCCCACCACGGTCAGCGGGTCAAACAGACCATCGTCGGCGGCAATGCCCAAGGCGGTGCCGTCGGTGTCGGCGTGCAGGGTGCGCAGCACCTGCAGATAGTCGTTTTCCGCTTCGGTGCAGATGCCGCTGTCCAGCAGATAGCGCACGATCAGACCGATGGCGTTCACCGTGCCGGCGGGCATAGCGGCGTGACCGCTCTTGCCCCAGCCGCGGATGACGGTGGTGCCGGGCTGCTCTCCGGCTTCCAGCGTGATGCCCTCGGCGGGAGTCAGCTTGTCGGCGGGGACGTTCACCACGCAGAAGGCGCGGTCAGGCACGGCGTTGGTCGCAACGCCGCCTTGGAAGTCCAGAATTACGCCGTTCAGCGCGTGGCTGACCAGCTCGCCGCTGAAACCGCCCTTTTCGCCGTTGCAGACCGGGAACTCGGCATCGGGGGTAAAGCAGAAGGCGGGCATCGGGTAATGCTCGGCGTAGTAGTCAACGTCGTGCATATGGGTTTCCTCGTTGGCACCCAGCAGGGCACGCACGGGGTAGCGCAGGGCAATGCCGCTGTCCTTCAGGTATTTGAGGGCGTACAGGCAGAGGATGCTCGGACCCTTGTCATCGGCAACGCCGCGCCCCAGCAGCCAGCCGTCGCGCACGCGCACGGTGTAGGGGTCGGCGTCCCAGCCGTTGCCCTCGGGGACAACGTCGGTGTGGGTGATGGTGGCAAGGAACTTCTGCCCCTCGGCGATGGGGGCGGTGTCCGCCCAACCGATGTAGCCGTCGGCGTTATAGGTGTGCAGACCCAGCTCGGCGGCGATCTCCAGCGCCTTGTCAAGGGCTGCCTTGGGACCGGCACCGAAGGGTGCGCCCGGCTCGGGGGTGCCCTCGACACTGGGAACGGCTACCAGACGGGTGATGTCCCGCAGCACGGCGTCGCGGTTCTGTTCGGCAAAGGCATCAATGGATGCCCAACGCGGATCATTCATAGTAAAAACCTCCGGATGGTTTATTTTGTTCTATATAAATAGTATAGCATACTTGGCAAGGGGTCACGGGGCGTCAAAGCCCCGGGTCACGGCGTCGCGGATCTTGCAGCCGGTGGGGGTGCCTGCCAAGCCGCCGATGCCGGTTTCGCGCAGCTCGTGGCTCATCGCGTTGCCGACCTCGGCCATGGCGTCGATGACCTCATCGGCGGGGATATGCCCCACCACGCCCGCCAGCGCCATATCGGCGGCGGAAACGGCGTTCATCGCGCCGATGACATTGCGCTTGACGCAGGGAATCTCCACCAGACCTGCCACGGGGTCGCAGACCAGCCCTTCCAGATTGGTCAGCGCCATGGCAAACGCCTCGGCAGCTTGTTCGGGGGTGCCGTCTTTCAGCACGGTCAGCGCGGCGGCAGCCATAGCGCTGGCGGCACCGACCTCAGCCTGGCAGCCGCCCTCCGCCCCTGCCAAGGTGGCGCGGGCGGCAACGACCTGCCCGAACCCGGCGGCAACATACAACGCGCGGCAGACCGCGTCCTCGTCGGCGCGCCCGGCGCGGAACAGCGGCAGCAGCACGGCGGGCAAAACACCGCAGCTGCCGGCGGTGGGTGCCGCCACGATGCGTTTCATACAGGCGTTGCACTCGGCGGTTTTCAGGGCTTCGGCAATGACCTCGGCAAAGTAGCCGTCGGCATACAGCCTGCCCTCCCCTGCTGCCTGGGCAACCTTGGCGGCGTCGCCCCCGGCGTAGCCGCTCATCGAGCGGTCGGCGCCGCAATACCCGGCGCTGGTGGCGCAGATAACGCCCCACAGGCGGTGCATTTCGGCTTCGCTCTCGGCGCGGGTCAGACCGCTTTCGGCAAGGTCGCTTTCCAAAATGACTTCATACAGCGGACGCCCGCTCTGCTTGCAGGCATCCAGCATGGAACTGACAGATGAAAACGCCATTTTTACCACCCCTTTATACGTTTAAGATCGTGACCTTGATAATGCCGTCCAAGGCAGGAAGCTCGCCGCGCAGCTGCTCCGGAAGGGGCTGGTCGCATTCCAGCACCATAACGGCGTAGCCGCCCGCCTCGGAGCGGAACAGCTGCATGGTGGCAATGTTGATGCCAAGGCGGCTCAGCGCACCGGTGACGGCGGCAACGTGTCCGGGCGAGTCCTGGTTAAAGACGATCAGCGTGTTGCGGTCGCCGCCGAAATGGGTGGTAATGCCGTCAATGCGGCAGATGTTGATGCGCCCGCCGCCGATGGATTCGCCCATGACCTCCAGCTTGCGCCCGGATACCCCCACCAGCCGCAGCATGGCGGTGTTGGGGTAGACCCCGCGCAGCGTGCCGGTGGAAACTGTGAAGTGCAGCCCCTGCGCGGCGGCGATGGCAAAGCTGTCCGGGATGCGGTCATCGTCGGGCTGCATACCCAAAAGCCCCGCGACCAGCGCACGGTCGGTGCCGTGTCCGCGCCCGGTGGCGGCAAAGCTGCCGTATAAAATAATGTCGGCTTGGGCAGGTGCCTCGCCCAAAAGGCGGCGCGCCGTGCTGCCGATGCGCACCGCACCCGCCGTATGGCTGCTGGAGGGTCCTGTCATAACCGGACCCAGCACATCAAACAAACGCATAATTGTACCTCCCCTGTCGTTTACGCCTTTAGTATACTGGATTCTGCGCCGCTTTGCAAGCCACCGGCGGGAAGTGTAAAAATAAAAGTGCGCAGATGTGTGCAAAAGATAAAAAATACAAAAAAATTCCGCTTTGGGCTTGACAATTGCCGGAACGTTTGGTATACTATCAAACGTACTTGGCGGCAGCCACTGTGGAGAGGTGTCCGAGTGGTTTATGGAACTGGTCTTGAAAACCAGCGATTCGCGCGAGCGGACCATGGGTTCGAATCCCATCCTCTCCGCCATTTTTGATAACAAGTGAATAGACAAATCACTTTGACTGTGGAGTAATACTCAAGAGGTCGAAGAGGCGCCCCTGCTAAGGGCGTAGGGTGGGAAACCGCCGCGAGAGTTCAAATCTCTCTTACTCCGCCAA
>CAKTAS010000133.1:0-3150 GCA_934529095.1 uncultured Gemmiger sp.
GCACCGGTACATCCTGTTTGCCGTGCCGGTGGCGCTGTTCACGCTGGTGCTTACCAACGACTGCCACCAGATGGTGTTTGCCTTTCCCCCGGGGCAGGAGGTTTCCGGCAAGCCGGAGTACACCTACCGCTTCGGCTATTACCTGTGTGTGTTGTGGATCTTATTCTGCGCGGTGTTTACCGTTGTCTATCTGGTGCGGCGCTGCCGCATCCCCCACACGGGCTATATCCTGTGGCTGCCGCTGGTACCCATCGGTGCCGCGGTGGTGTACGGGATTCTGTACATCTTGCAGCTGCCGTGGCTGCGCAGAATCGCCGGGGATATGACCGTGGTGCAGTGCCTGACCTTTACGGCGGCGTTTGAAGCGTGCATCCAGTGTGGGCTGATACAATCCAACACCGGGTACGGTGATTTCTTTGCCATATCCCCGGTCAAGGGGCTTATCACCGACAGCCGCTTTGTGCCGGTTCTGGCATCGGCGGGTGCGCAGCCGCTGACCGAAGCGCAGATGCAGCAGGCAGTGGGCAATACCGTTACGCTGGACCGCACCACCCTGCTGCACGGGCATCCCATCACGGGCGGGTATATTTTCTGGCAGGAGGATATCTCCGAGCTGGTCGAGCTGCTGGAGCAGATGCGCCTTACGCAGGAGGAACTGAACGACATCGGGGACATCATCCAAGCGGAAACCGCCCAAAAAGCCAAGTGGCTGCAGCTCAGCGAGCAAAACCGCCTGTATGACCAGATCGAAGCGGTCACCGCCCGCCAGTTGGCGCGCATCCGGCAGCATCTGGTTGCACTGCAAACCGCACCCGATGCCGAAACCGCGCAGCGGCTGCTGCGGCAGATCGTGATTCTGGGTACCTATATAAAACGCCGCAGCAACCTTGTGTTTGTCTGCGACAAGGCGGAGGTCATCGACACGACCGAACTGCGCTTAAGCCTGTTTGAATCCGCCGAAAGTCTGCGTCTGTGCGGCATCCGCTGCGCGGTGCAGGTGCCCGCCGCCGGGCAGATGCCCGCGCGGTGCGCCGTAGCCGTTTACGATGCCTTTGAAGCGATTTTGGAAGCGACCCTGCCGGGCGTGCAGAACCTTTTGTTCTGCGCGCAGGAAACCGCGCAGGGCTGGTCCGTCCGCTGCAGCGTGCAGGGTGTCCGCCGCCCCGACGCCATACCGGGCTTTCCCGCCATGCAGCGGGAATGGGACGAGGACGGGCTGCTTTACCTCAGCCTTTGCCCCGTGGAAGGAGAGCGCGTATGATTTCCCGCAATGCCGTAAAAGAGAGCTTTGACACGCTGCCCGCCGGCGTCGGCTGCTTTGACCGCAACGGTCTGCCGCGGCTGGTCAACCACAAAATGCAGCAGCTTGCCGCCGTGCTTTGCGGGCGCGATATGCAGACGCTGGCGGAATTGCAGCAGGCGCTGCGCAGCCCCGGCGGCGGGGTGCGCCTGCTGGATGCCGAGGCGGGGTTTTATGAGTTTCCCGACCACAGGGTCTACCGCTTTACCGCCCGCCCCTGCACGGACAAATACGGTGTCCCGTACACCGAGGTTATGGCGGTGGACGCCACCCGCCCCGCCGCCCTGCACGAAGCCCTCAAGCAGGAAAACGAGCGTCTGGCGGACGCCAACCGCCGCGCCAAGCGCCTGTGCGACAATATGCCGGACATTGTGCGCGAGGAAGAAATTTTAAAAATGAAGATGCGCGTACACGATGACATCGGTCACACGATGCTTGCCGCACGCCGCGCCCTGCGCCACGAACAGCCATTGGAGCAGATACGCGCCGAAGCTGTCGGCTGGGAACGCGCCATTGCGCTGCTCTGCCGCGCCCGGCAGGACGACAGCGGCGAGGACGCCATCACCCACACCTGCACACGCGCCGCCGCCCTCGGCGTGGATGTGCAGCTGCGCGGGCAGTATCCGGTGCAGCGCGCCGTGCGCGGCCTGTACGCGCTGACCCTGCGGGCGTGCATCTCCAACTGTGTGCGCCACGCAGGCGCGACCGAGCTGTACGCCGACTCCGCCCGCCGGGGCGACCAGTGGCAGCTTTGCATAAAAAACAACGGCACACCGCCCAAAGAACCGATACGCGAGGGCGGCGGGCTGTCCTCTTTGCGCCGCCGCATAGAAAAAGCAGGGGGTACCATGACGGTACACGCCCTGCCGGAATTTATGCTGACGGTCACCCTGCCGGAAAAGGAGGAAACCCTATGATACACGTTTTGATCGTCGAGGATCAGAAGCTGGTGCGCAGCCTGCTGGAAAGCTATATCCAGAACGAGGAGGGCTACCGGCTGGCTGCGTCCATCCCCGGCGCGGCGGAAGCCCCGACCCTGTGCGACACCGAGGAAATCGACCTGATTTTAATGGACGTGCAGACGGCGCAGCGCGAAAACGGGCTGACCGCCGCCGAAAAGATACACAAGGCGCACCCGGAGATAAAAATTGTGGTCGTGACCTCGCTGATCGACCACGAGATTTTAAAGCGCGCCAAGGCGATCGGGGTGGATAGCCTGTGGTATAAGGACGGCGACGAGGGTACGCTGATGCAGGTGGTGCGCAGCACGGTGCAGGGGGCGCATATTTTCCCCGATGCGCCGCCCAGCGTCAAGATCGGGCTGGCGGCCAGCAGCGAGTTCACCCCGGCGGAAATGCGTGTGCTGCGCCTGCTGGTGCGCGGGCTTTCGTACAGCGGCATCGCCAAGGAGCTTTGTGTCGAGCCATCCACGGTGAAATATCACGTCATCAATATGCTGCAAAAAACCGGGCTGGAAAACAAATTGCAGCTTGCCATCGCCGCCAGCGAAGCCCGCCTTGTGGTGGATTTTACCGAGGAGTAAAAAATACGACCCATACAATTTGACCCTGCCCTGCGGGTAAACCGCATGAAAGGCTTCCCCCTCCGGGGGAAGCTGTCACCGCAGGTGACTGATGAGGGGGCATCTGCCGGACATTTCCCCCTCATCCGGCGCGCGAACGCGCCACCTTCCCCCAAAGGGGGAAGGCTTTCCCCCGGTACAACAAAAGAGCGCAGGAACGAACGTTCCTGCGCTCTTTCTTTTGGTGCGGAAGATGGGACTTGAACCCACACGTCATAGACACACGCACCTCAAACGTGCCTGTCTGCCGATTCCAGCACTTCCGCTT
>CAKTAS010000134.1:0-3114 GCA_934529095.1 uncultured Gemmiger sp.
CGGAAGTCGATGGCGTCCTTGATGTACTGCTTTTTGTCGCTGTACATCCACGGCTCGGTGACGGTGTTGTCGGTGTTGGTCGAATGGATGGAGAAGCGCGGCTGGAAGATGCCGTTCTGCACCCAGCGCACAAACAGCTCACCCTCCGGCGCAGGACCGAAGAAGCCGCCGATGTCGCAGCCGTGGTTGGACACACCGCACAGCGCCATACCCAAAATCGTGGCAATGTTGTATTTCAGGGTATCCCAGCAGGTCAGGTTGTCGCCCGCCCAGACCTGTGCGTAGCGCTGGATGCCCGCGTGACCCGAACGGCAGACCGAGAAGGGGCGGCAGTCGGGGTCGTATTCCTCAATGGCTTCGTTGGAAAGCTGGCACATCAGGTTGCTCATAACCGGCTTCATCGTGCCGATGGTGCTGCCCTTGCCCTCAAAATAGACTTTGGCGTCCTTGTCTACCAGAGAGTCATACTCGCAGTTGTCGTTCCAGATCGAACGGCAGCCGTACTGCAGCAGGGCGTCCTTGATGTACTGCTTCCAGTGCAGACGGGTGGATTCCTTCGTGTAGTCTACAAACAGTCCGGGACCGCCCCACCAGGTGCCGACTGCCAGACCATCCACGCCGGCGTTGTCGTCAGAGGCGGGCAGGAACATCCCCTTCTGCTTCATCTCGTCCAGCAGCGGGTGAACCAGCAGCATACCGGGCTTGATGTTGGGCGAAACCACAATGCCGCGCTTGTCCATCTGCGCAAACCAGTCTGCCGGGTCCTTAAAGCGCTTGTGGTTCCAGGTAAAGGTGCAGCGCTTGATGCCCTCGGGCGTTTCAACAGCGCAGTAGCCGCTGGAAAGCTGGAACCCGTCAGCGGGGATGCCCTCCTCGCGGGTGGTGTCGATGAAATCCAGCACCGCGTCGTCGCTGTTTTCGGGCAGTTCGGGGTAGTACATCGAGCTGCCGAGGTAGCCGAGCGCCGCCTTGGGCAGCATAACGCTCTTGCCGGTCAGGTCGGTGTAGCGCTCGATGATGTCGCGGATGGCGGGACCTGCGATCAGGAACAGGTCAATGTCGCCCGCATCGGTGCGGTAGGTGGAATAGCGGTGCCAATAGTTGCGCTTTTCGCGCCCCATATTGAAATCGCACTCGGCGGTGTTGTGGTAAAAGTAGCCGACCGCCTGCTTGGTGCTGCGGTTCAGGCGGATATAAAACGGGATGTGCTTGTACAGCGAGTCGGTTTCCTTGGCGTTGTAGCCCATGGCGTCGCCGGGCGCCATATTCATATACTTTTCTGCCTTGTTGATCTCGCCGGATTTCTCGCCAAAGCCGTAGAAACAGTCATCGGCTTCGATCTGGCTGGCGTGGATGCGGCGGTGGTTGCTGTCCTCGCGGTACGCCAGATCGGGAATGTCTGCGTGCAGCAGGCTGCCGTCCTTATCGTAAACCAAAATGCGGAAAGGCGCTTTTTCAATCACGACCTTCAGGCGGCTGCCTTGGATCACTGCCTGCTTGTCGCCGTCGGTCAGAACGGCGTCGGTGGGCTGTACGCGCTTGCGGCAGTCCTGCATCAGGGCATCGGTGCGGGATTCCCACGCGGTCATCGTCAGGCTGTAGGAGGCTTCGTCCCAGTCGCCGTCAAACCCGGCGCGGATGCGCAGGATATCGTCGGTCAAAAACCAGATGCGCAGCTCTGCCGCGTTGGTGGCAACGGCGTAGTAGCTGCCGCAGTCCCGGACGGTGCCGCCGGTGTAGCACACTTTCATAGTTTTTCCCCTTTCTCTTTTTACGGTGTCCCCTGTTTGGCTGGGGGGTGCTTGCGGCGAAAACTGGAAATATTGCACAAAAATGCGCGCATATTTTTGGCAGATATGTGTTTGTCGCCTTATCTCGTCATTATAATATCAAATCCATTGCAAAATATCTCTGCATTTTGTTGCAAGAATGTTGCAAAATGTGATATAATCGCAGCAAGGAGATTTTTCGGCGGAGGTTTCAGCTATGCTTGTGCAAAAAATGCCGCACTACGTTGATTCTGTTCTGACAAAAGAAAAGGCTGCCACCTCGCTGCAGGGCGGCGGTGTGGAGGTAGCGTTGTATACCAACCAGTCCAACAGTCAGTCCGTCGTACATTCGCACCCGTATTACGAGTTGATTTTGCCGATGTCGGGCAGCAGTGTGCGGTATTCCGTAGGCGGCAGCGTCTATGACTTACATTTGGGCGAGCTGATTTTATTTTCCGGCGAGGTGTTCCACTCCGGCAAGTTCAACATCACAGCCGACACGTCAGAACGGCTGGTGGTGCAGATCTCCCCCAACATCTGGGAGAAGGCGATGGCGCAAAGCGGGCTGACCGAGCGGTTTTGGGGCAGCGAGCCGGTGATACTGGACGCAAACGCGGTGCTGCAATGGGATTTGAGCAGCTTGCTGCAGCGTATGGCGCTGGCAGCCGGGCTGGAGGCACCGATGCGCCAAGCTGTTGAACTATGCGAGGTCACCGAGCTGCTGTTGCTGTTCAGCCATATTATCCACAGGCGGCACAACGCACCGCCGCCCTCCGCCACCAGCTTGCTGGTCGCCAAGGCGGTTGCCTACCTGCAAGCCAATTACACCGACCCGCAGCTGACCGTCGCGCAGCTTGCCAGATATACCTACACCAGCCGCGAGCATCTGTCCCGCGTATTTAAGGAGTACACGCTGGAAAGCGTACACGGCTACCTGACCAACCTGCGTATGCAGCACTGCCGCAACGCCATTGCAGCGGGGTTCAGCGTGCTGGACGCCTGCACCGCCAGCGGCTTTACGAATTACAGCAGCTTTTTAAAGAGCTTCCGCGCGCTGTACGGCATCACCCCCAGCGAGTACCGCGCCGCCCTGCGGCAAAATAAAGGCGCGGAAATATCAAGCTGAAAAGGCGGCTTGTTTTGTGTGGAGAACAACAATATTTTGAACAACTGCTTGCGATTTTGAGATAAATCTGCTACAATACTATAGTATATATATCGCAATTTTGAAAGGAGGGCTTGACAATGTCCGTGAATGGTGCGAAAATGGCTCGGCTCGGCTCGGCTCGGCTCGGCTCGGCTCGGCTCGGCTCGGCTCGGCTCGGCTCGGCTCGGCTCGGCTCGG
>CAKTAS010000135.1:0-3060 GCA_934529095.1 uncultured Gemmiger sp.
AATAAGGGTTATGAGGCTTATGACTCCGAAGAAGTAAGACCGCCGGTGCAGATGGAAACATCTGCACCGGCTTTTTTAGAGTTGAGAGTTAAGAGTTTAGAGTTTAGATTTGGTATGCCCGCGGCGCGGGCATATTTTTATTATAGTGCGGTGTAGGGCGGGGTGACCCCACCCCGCCGGGCAAATGGGCGGTTGGCACGAATTTGCCCTTCGCTTGTAGGGGCGAGCATTGCTCGCCCGTGCGGTTTACCCGTTAGGTTGGTTTGCCGGGATGGCTGCGCGGCAAAAGCCTTCCCCTTGGGGGGAAGGTGGCGCGGAACGCGCCGGATGAGGGGGGAAATGTCCGGAAGTTGCCCCCTCATCAGTCACCTGCGGTGACAGCTTCCCCCAGAGGGGGAAGCCATACAGGCGGTTTACCCGTAATGTTCGCGTTGCCGTTTTGTCGCGGGCGGGGCATGCCCCGCCCCTACCGCGCGATAATTTTTTGTTGCCCCGTAGGGCGGGGTGACCCCACCCCGCCGGGGAAGCCGCAAATGCCGGTTACCCGTAATTTTGCGTTATTATTTACCCCCAAACCAAATCAGGCGCTGCCCGCAAGGGCAGCGCCTGACTGCTTATAAAAAACGTTGCAAAATCAATATTCCTTGGCTTTTTCCTCGCCGTGCATGACGCGCAGGGCGCCCTGGCACAGCGCCAGCAGCTCGTCCTCACCGGGGTAAACGGTGATGGGGGCGATCCAGCCGAGGTAATCCTTCAGTACCTCGGCGGTGTACGGGTTGTAGGCGATGCCGCCGGTCAGGATGATCTGATCCACCTTGCCGTGCAGCACGGCAGCCATGGCGCCGGCATCCTTGGCGATCTGGTAGAAGAAAGCGTCCCAAACCTGCTTGGCAAGCTCGTCGCCGGCGGCGGCACGCTCGCCCACGGTGCGGGCATCGTTGGTGTGCAGGTAGCCGTTAAAGCCGCCGTTGCCGCAGACCTTCTTGTAGATTTCCTGCTGGGTGTACTTGCCGCTGAAGCACATACGGATCAAATCGCCCACAGGCACGGTGCCGCTGCGCTCGGGGCTGAAGCAGCCCTCGCCGTCCAAGATGTTGTTGACGTCCACAACGTGACCGTGGTCGTGTGCGCCGACGGACACGCCGCCGCCCATGTGGATGACGATCAGGTTCAGCTCGTCGTACTTTTTGCCGGACTCCTTGGCAAAGCGGCGGGCGACTGCCTTCTGGTTCAGCGCGTGGAAAATCGAGCGGCGGGGCAGCTCGGGCATACCGGACAGACGCGCCTTGTCGGTCAATTCATCGACAACGACGGGGTCCACGATAAAGCTGGGAACGCCCAGCTTGTCGCCGATCTCGCGCGCCAGAATGCCGCCCAGGTTGGAGGCGTGCTGACCCTGCACACCGGCCTTCAGGTCAGCCAGCAGGGCGTCGGATACGGCGTAGGTGCCGCCGGGGATGGGCTTCAGCAAGCCGCCGCGCCCCACGATGACGTCCAGAGATTTGGGGTCGCAGTGTTTTTCCGCCAAAAATTCAAGGATGATCTCCTTGCGGAAATCCTTCTGGTCAATGACGGTGGCGTACTTGGCAATTTCCTCGGTGGGGTGGCGCAGAGTTTCCTCAAACAGCAGGGTTTCATCCTCAAAAACGCCGACCTTGGTGGAGGTGGAACCGGGGTTGATGACTAAAACTTTCATAGACATAATCGCAATCTCCCTCTTTTATAAAGGTGTCAGCCGTTCAGCCCGGCGGCGACCACGGCGGCCAGCGCGATGGAGTTGACCTTGGTCTGGAAAGAGTCGGAGCGGCTGGTCAGGATGGCGGGCACCTTGGTGCCGGTCAGAATGCAGCCGTTCTTGCAGTCGGCGGTGTGGACCAGCGTCTTGTAGACGAGGTTGCCTGCCTGAATGTCGGGGAACAGCAGAATGTCGGCGTGACCGGCGGCGGGGCGATCCTGTGCGCCCTTGTGGTGGGCGGCCTCGGGGTCGATGGCGATGTCCATGGACAAAGGACCATCGACGACGCAGCCGGTGATCTTGCCCTCTTCGTTCATCTTGTGCAGCTCCTCGGCGTCCACGGTGCAGGGCATCTTGGGGTTGACGACCTCAACGGCGGCCAGCGGGGCGACCTTGGGGCATTCCACGCCGCAGGCATGGGCAACGGCGACGGTGTTCTCGATGATATGGACCTTATCCTCCAAGGTGGGGTAGGTCATAAAGGCAACGTCGGTCAGGAACAGCAGCTGTTCAATGCCCTTGACCTCAAACACGGCAACGTGGGACAGGGTGTTGCCGGTGCGCAGACCGACCTCCTTGTCCAGAACGCTCTTGAGGAAGGTCTTGGTGTCCAGCAGACCCTTCATGTACATATTGGCAACGCCGTCGTGCGCCAGCTTGACGGCTTTCAGGGAAGCCTGCACCTTGTCCGGCTCGTTGATGATCTCATAGTCGGAAAGGTCGATGTTCAGCTCGGCAGCGATCTTGCGGATGGCAGCCTCGTCACCGACCAGAATGGCGTCGGCAATGCCCTGCTTGTGGGCGGCGTCAACAGCCTCCAGAACGGCGTCGTCCTCGGCGGCGGCGACAGCCAGCTTTTGCTTGCCGCAGGTTTTTACTTTTGCAATCAGGTCCTCAAAATTCATTTTACAGCACCTCGTTTTCTACAATACAAGCGGGAAAAAGACCCGTATGTTAAAATAATAACACGTTGTGACGTTTTGGTCAAGCGAATCTATAAGATTTGTTGGGAAATGTGCGGGGAACAAAGTGGAGAGTGGAGAGTGCAGAGTTTAGATTGGGTGTGTCCGCCGCGCGGACACGGTTTTATAGGGTGCGATGACGGCGAATTACCGGCAGGTTTGTAGGGGACGCATATATGCGTCCCGTGCGGTTTTCCTGTCAGGTCGATTTGCCGGGATGGCTGCAACGGGCGGCATATATGCCGCCCCTACAAACCAACCCGTTATATTCATTATAATATACGGTCGCGGGCGGGGCATGCCCCGCCCCTACCGCGCGATACCTTTATATATTGCCCCGTAGGGCGGGGTGACCCCACCCCG
>CAKTAS010000136.1:0-3007 GCA_934529095.1 uncultured Gemmiger sp.
CCGTACTGGGTCATATCGGTCGGGCGGTCAAAGCCCCACCAGATGGCGGTGCAGTAGTAGGGGGTCAAGCCGGCAAAGGTGTAGTCCTTGTTGTTGGAGGTCGTACCGGTCTTGGCGGCGGCTTCCATATCACCCTTGGGCATCATGCCTGCGGCTGTGCCGGGGCGGGCGGTCAACACGTTTTTCATCATACGGTTCATAATATAAGCCGTGTCGCTGCTGATGGCCTGCGTGGTGTTGATATACTTGGTGTTGTCGATGATAACGTGACCGTTGGAGTCGGTGACCATCGTGTAGAAATGGGGCGAGGTAAACGTACCATCGTAGAATATGCTGTACGCGCCCGCCAGCTCCACGGCGGTAAGACCGTTGGTCTGACCACCCAGCACCAGAGGTGCCAGATCCATATCGTTGTCGGCATCGACGTAGGTGCACTCCAGCGTGTCATGCACAAAGTCGTACAGGTAATCCACGCCCACAATGCGTCCCAGCTGGACGGCGACGGTGTTCAGGGACTGGCGCAGGGCGTCGTACACCAGCACGATATCGCCGTTACCGCCCTTGTTGCCGTAGTTGCTGGGCCAGTCGCGCCAGATGTCGTCGCGCGCCTGTGCCTGTGCGGACAGCGGGTTGATCTTGCCGACGTAGGTATCCTTCAACACCTTGTGGTCGGCGGCAGAGTACAGCGGCAGGTCCTGAATGGGCGAGGAGTAGGTGATCTGCTTGTTGTCCAGCGCCAGACAGTAAGCACCGATGGGCTTCATGGTAGAACCGGTCTGGTGGGGCAGCAAGGCGCGGTTGGTACCCATATCAACGGTCTTTTCGCCCAGACCGCCGGCAATGCCCAGCACGTTGCCGTCATAGTCCAGCACGGCGATGCTTGCCTGCGAGCGCACTTTTTCGTACACGCAGAGGTAGACGGTGTCATCGTTGGGGTAGTTGGGGTCGGTGGATTTGCCGACCTTCAGCTCGGTGTTGGTTTCGTCGGTGTAAACGGGTACATCGTCGGTGCCGTACACGGCGTAGCCGTCCTTGGTGATGGGCAGACCGGTGGCTTCGTCATACTGCACCATATCCCAAGTGCTGGTTTCGGCGGGATAGTCGCGCAGGCAGACGGGTTCCTCGTGCCACATGGCGGGGATCAGACCGTCCTCGTCCAGCATGGCTTCCTCGACGGCAGCCTGCACGCGGGTGTCCACGGTGGACTCAATGCGCAAGCCGCCGGTGAAGATCAGCTCCTGCGCTTCCTCCTTGGTGTAGCCGAGGTCGTCGATCAGCTGGCGGCGCAGCGCGGAGTACAGCGAGTCGGTAAACCAGGAGTTGTTGGAGCTGCGGGTCGCGCTGCTCTTGGCGGTGCTGCTTTCCACAACGGTCAGCGGCTCGCTGCGGGCGGCGTCGTACTCGCTCTGGGTGATGTAGCCCTGGTCAAGCATCTCGTACAGAACGTGGTTGCGGCGGCGCAGCAGGTTTTCGGGGTTGGTAAAGGGGTTGTAGCCCGTGGGGTTTTTACTGATGGATGCCAGCACGGCGCACTCGGCAAGGCTCAGCTCGCTGACGTCCTTGTCAAAGTAGGCGTTGGCGCCCGCCTGCATACCGTGGATAATGCCGGTCAGCGGGATGGTGTTGAGGTAGGCTTCGAGGATGGTATCCTTGCTGTAGCGCTTGGCAAGACCCAGTGCGCGGAAAATTTCGCGCACTTTACGCAGGGCGTCGGTTTCGTCGTCCTTGGTCAGGTTTTTGATGAGCTGCTGTTCCAGCGTGGATGCGCCCTGCTGCGAGCCGAGCAGCGCGTTGTCGGTCAGCATATTTAAGGTAGCGGCGATGGTACGCTTGAGGTTGATGCCCGGCTCGTTGCGGAAGTTTTTGTCCTCAACGGCGATCACGGCATTCTGCAGGTTTTCCGGCATTTCGGAAAGCGGCACCTTGATGCGGTTTTCGCTGCGGGTAAAGTAGGCGTACTCGCTGCCGTCGGCGGCGTAAACGATGGAGGCTTCCATCAGGTGGCTGCTGTCCAGGTCGAGTACGGTGCTGTCGTTGGCGGTGACCTGCACCAGATACATTGCCACCAGCACCGAGCCGACGCTGGCTGCCATAATGCACAGGCAGAGCATACAGCCGATAAAGCCGAGGATCATACCGGGGATGCTGCGGCGGCGTTTTGGTTTATTCTTTTTCTTGGCTGGGGCAGTGCCGTCTGCCGGGGCTGTTTTTGCGCCGGTGGTCGAAAGCTGGCGTTTCTGATTGGGTTCTATGGGAACCGCCTCCTTTTAGAGTTATAGACAAGATGCCGTGTGACATCCATAGGCAAACCAGTATAGAATGAATTATACCACAAACCGACGGTAAAAGTACAGCCCGGAATGTAAAATTCACAACTTTTTGAGTTTTTGCACATTTTTATGCCATACTAACGCCAAAGGTTTTCTGTTCTTGAAAAGGAGGGGCTTTGATGCAAAAGAAATTTCGGCGCAGCTGGGTGGTTTTGCTTTTGTCGGCGTGCGCTGCCCTGCTGGCGGTGCTGCTGATGCTGCGGGCCGGGCGTGCGCAGCCCGCGGCACCCCGGTATATGCTGCGGGACAACGGCGGACACCCGGCATTGTACACCGCCGACGGCGCGGGACCCTTGGCGCAGTACGATGAAATTTACACCCGCCTTTTGCCGGAGAGCGATTATTTGAATTTGCAGCAGGGCATTTTGCTGGCGGACGAGGCGGAGCTGCAGGCAAGGTTGGAGGATTTGGGGCTTTGAGGGGCAGCGTTAAGAGTGGAGAGTTAAGAGTTTAGATGTGGTGTGTCCGCGATGCGGACACATTTTTAATAGGGGCGGCATACAATTTTGTTGTGTTCGCCCGTTGGGTTGTAGGGGCGAGCATTGCTCGCCTGTGCGGTTTGCCCGTTATATCGCATTATCGGTGCGGCTGCAACGGGCGGCATATATGCCGCCCCTACAAACCAAACCATAAAATTCATTATAACATACGGTCGCGGGCGGGGGCTGCCCCCCCCC
>CAKTAS010000137.1:0-2931 GCA_934529095.1 uncultured Gemmiger sp.
CGCATACCGGATAACCGAGAAGCAGAAAGCCGGAAAAGCCCGGAATATCAAGGAAAAACAGCTCAAAAACTCGCGCAGTACGGCTTGAAGGCTGCTCGCCGCGCTCCCCAGTTCAGCAAGCGCTGATTTACCCCGTATTTATGCAGCAAAGCCCGGAACCGCAAGGTTCCGGGCTTTTTTTGCGCGGCAAAAAGCCCCCGAGGGCGCACTGCCTTCGGGGGCGGGTTTACCGTATCAGTAGCTCATAATATCCTTGACGGCACCCGACATCGAGAACAGCTTGGCGGACAGGTGATCTAAGTACACGATGCCCAGCTTGTTGCCGGTTTCCTCGTTGTACAGGTCTGCCAGCTGCGGCATTGCCTGAAAGGCTGCCTGCTGTGCTTCGGGGGTGTTGTCAAAGTTGGCGGTGCCTTGGATGCGCAGCCATTCGCCGCGGTCGTTGGCGGCGCAAATCTCCAGGTTGGTGTTATCCAGCAGCTGCTTGTAGGCGGCCTTGTGCTTGCCCAAGGCAATGCACAGGTAACCGTTATACCACATCGCAAAGCCGATGGGGCGCACGCGGGGCAGATACCCGTCTACCGTGGCGAGGTAAAAGGTGGGGTTTTCTTTCAAGAAATTCATAATTTCTTCGTTGGGTTGCATAAGCTTTACCTCCTGCTTACAGTTTTGCCAAAGCGGCTTTTATGCGTTGGGCTGCTTCTTTTGTGCGGTCTGCATCGCCGAACGCCGTCAGGCGGAAATATCCCTGCCCGCAGGCGCCAAACCCTTCGCCGGGGGTACCCACGACGTTGGCGTTCTCCAGCAGCCAGTCAAAAAATGCCCAGCTATCCATTTGGTTGGGGCAGCGCAGCCAGATGTAGGGGCTGTTTTTGCCGCCGCAGTACCAGATGCCCATCTCGTCCAGCGCCTGCGCAATGACCGCCGCGTTCCGGCGGTAGTAGTCAAGATTTTCGCGGATCTCGCGCATACCCTCCGGCGTAAAGACGGCGGCAGCGCCGCGCTGCACCACATAGGCAACGCCGTTGAACTTGGTCGTCTGGCGGCGCAGCCACATCTTGTTCAGGCTCAGCTCACCCTGCCGGATGTCCTGCGGCACGATGGTGTAGCCGCAGCGGGTGCCGGTAAAGCCGGCAATTTTGGAGAAGCTGCACACCTCAACGGCAACCTCCTTGGCGCCCTCGACCTCATAGATGCTGCGCGCCAGACCCGGCTCGGTGACAAAGCACTCATACGCGGCGTCAAACAAAATCAGCGCGTCGTTCTGCTTTGCCCAGCGGACCCACGCCTTCAGCTGCTCCACGGTGTAGGTGGCGCCGGTGGGATTGTTGGGGCTGCACAGGTAGACGATGTCCGCGTGGGGCGCGGCGTCCGGCATGGGCAGGAAGTTATTTTCGGCGTTGGCGGGCAGATACAAAATTTTGCGCCCTGCCATCACGTTATCGTCCACATACACGGGGTAGACGGGGTCGGGGACCAGCACGGTATTGTCCTGGCTGAACAGGTCCAGCAGGTTGCCCAAGTCGCTTTTGGCGCCGTCCGAAATAAAAATTTCCGACAAATCCAGCGTCACGCCGTGGTCGGCGTAGTAATCGCGGATCGCCTCGCGCAGGAAGCCGTAGCCCTGCTCGCTGGGGATGTAGCCGTGGAAGGTTTCTTTATGTGCCTGCTCCTCGACAGCGTCGTGCATAGCCCGCGTCACCGAGGCTGCCAGCGGCAGGGTGACATCGCCGATGCCCAGACGGATGATGTCGGCGTCCGGATGCGCCTTCTGGTAGTCGGCGACCTTGTGGGCAATGGTGCTGAAAAGATAGCTTTCGTTCAGCTCTGCATAATGCGGATTGAGATGCATAAGTTTCCCCCTACATACCTTATTCTATATTTAATTTACCACAACTTGCCCTTTTGTGCAATGGGAAAACGAAAATTTATACGGTTACCTCGCCGGTAAATACGGTCACGGCGTCGCCGGTCAGCTGCACGGTGTCATCGGGGGAGATGCACACCGTCAGAACCCCGCCGGGCAGCTGTACCTCAATGGGGGTGCAGCGCCGGCAGATGCCCTGCAAAACCATGGCGGCAGCCGCAGCGCAGGCACCCGTACCGCACGCCAGCGTGGCACCGCTGCCGCGCTCCCACACGCTGACGGCAAGGCACGCCGGGCTGACGGGATGCACAAATTCGACGTTGGCACCGCACAAAAACGCCGGATGCTCCGCCAACGCCGCGCCCCGGCGCGCCAGCTGGGCGGCAGTGGGCAGACCGTCGGGGCAGGGGACAACGCAGTGCGGGTTGCCGATGCTGAGGCACTGCACCGCAAAGCAGCCGTCCGCCGTGCAAAGCGCAGCGCTGCCGGGCTTTGCCCCGGGTACGGCGGGCGCAAAGGGGGTAAAGCGCCCCATATCCGCCTGCCAGCGCCCGGCACCCACACGGCGCAGAATGCGCTGCCCGGCGTGCGGGGTGTCGATCTTCAGCACCGCGCGGTGCAGCCCGTGGGTGTATAAATATTCAGCCACACAGCGCACGCCGTTGCCGCACATGGTACCCTCGGTGCCGTCGGCGTTGAACATCCGCATACAGGCATCGCCCCCGGGCAGCACGGGCGGGCAGATGCACACCAGCCCGTCGGCGCCCACGCCGTAGTGCGGGCGCGAAAGCACCGCGCTGAGCGCCGCCGCGCGGGGCAGACAGCCGGTTTTGCGGCAGTCCACAAACAGGTAATCGTTGCCGGCACCCTGCATTTTGGTAAAAAACAGCTTCATTGGGCAGACCTCCCCTTGCTGTACAATATGCGGCAAAACGGGGGACAATTCCTCCAAATAAAACCGCATATTGTCGGTAAATTTGTCGGGAATCTACGGCTTTTGGCGAAAAACTTGCATTTTATCGAAAAATGTGGTACCCTTATACACCGATAGAACACCCTGCGCC
>CAKTAS010000138.1:0-2891 GCA_934529095.1 uncultured Gemmiger sp.
TATTCGGGCTTTGTCAGGTAATACAAAAGAAATTCCAGCACCATGGCGCTGCCCAGCCCGCGCCCCTCGATTTTAAACTGCGAAAATCCCAGCGGCAAATAGGTGTTTTGGATGTCCTGCACGCTGATAAAGCCGGGGTTTTGCATCGCGGCGGAAAACCGATACCCCTGCCCGCCGCCGGGTGCGGGGCAGTGATGCTCGGCGCCGGGCAGCCCCAGATTTTTGCGGCTGACCGCCTCGTAGCAGGCTTTGCGCGCCGTGCAGCCGAAATCGCAGCACTCGTTGCACAAAAATTCCACCTTGTCCTTTTGCGCGGCGGGCAGCTTTTGCAGCCGATCCAGCGCCTTGTTCAGCCGGAAATCCGGCACCACAAAGCGAAATTCCGGGCGCTGCACCTCGCGCAGAAAATCGGCATAGTCGGTCAGCACCTTGGTGGTGGACGAAACAAAATACAGCGATGGATAGTTGGTTTTCAGGTAGTCCAGCAGCAGGTCGGAATGTACGATCACCCCGTTTTGCGGCGGCGGCGCCTCGGCAAACAGGCGGCACAGGCGGTTGCATTTTGCGTCGTGCAGGTGTTCGGGCTGCAAAAGCGAGTTGCTGAAGGTCAGCCGCGCCGAGATGCCGTATTCCCGCAGCAGCGCCAGCACCTCGCGGGGGGTGTTGTCGCCAAAGCCGGCGCGTCCGCCGCCCCACAGACAGTCCGCCGGGGCGCCGTAGATCGAGCCGATGCCGCACCACGGATAAAACCAGTCCCGATGTTCACGGTACAGCGGCAAAAAAACACGATACAGCTCGTAAAATTCAAACAGACCGGGCAGGTGATAGCAGGCAGTTCGGCGCATTGGGATTCTCCTTACATACGATGGCTTTCTTCCATTAAAATAAAACTGCACCGAATTGTCAATCTTTTTTACAAAATTTGACCGTCAGCGGCGGAAATTTCATTTTTTTCTACAATTTACACACTCTTTTTCCGGTGTTATAATAATTTTACAATATGGAAAGAGAGGTCATTGTATGAAAAATCTCCCTGCACTGTCCGAGGCTGCCTTTCAGCTGGACGGAAAAATGCCCCTGAAGCAGGCCATTCCGCTGGGCTTGCAGCACGTTCTGGCGATGTTTGTGGGCAACCTGACCCCGCTGCTGATCATTACCGGCACCTGCGGGCTGGCGGGCGGTGAGTTTGCCGACCTGCAATTGCAGCTTTTGCAAAACGCCATGCTGGTGGCGGGCATCGTAACGCTGGTGCAGCTGTTTGCCATCGGACCTGTCGGCGGCAAGGTGCCGATCATTATGGGTACGTCCTCCGGGTTTATCGGGGTATTCAACAGCGTGGTTGCCACCATGGGCGGCGGCGTGCTGGCGTACGGCGCCATTATGGGTGCGTCCATCATCGGCGGTCTGTTTGAAACCGTGCTGGGCTTTTTCTTAAAGCCGCTGCGCAAGTTTTTCCCCAGTGTCGTCACCGGCACGGTGGTTATGTCCATCGGTTTGAGTTTGATTTCTGTCGGCATCAATTCCTTTGGCGGCGGCAACACTGCCAAGGATTTCGGCTCGATGGAAAATTTGCTGCTTGCCCTGTTTGTGCTGGTTATGATTTTGGTGTTCAAGCACGGCACCAAGGGCTTTGCCAGCTCCAGCGCCATTTTGCTGGGCATTTTGTGCGGGTATGCCGCGGCGTTTGTTATGGGCTTGGTGCTGCCCACCACCGGCGTGACCGCCGACGGCGTGGAGTTTACCAAGGCGTGGGTGCTGAACTGGAACAAGGTTGCCAATGCCGCTTGGTTTGAGATCCCTGCCCTGCTGCCGGTCAAGCCGGTGTTTGATATGCGTGCCATTGCCCCCGTGCTGATCATGTTTGTGGTGACCGCCGTGGAGACCGTGGGCGATATTTCCGGCGTGATGGAGGGCGGTCTGGGGCGCGAGGCGACCGACAAGGAGCTGGCAGGCGGCGTTATATGCGATGGCTTGGGTTCCAGCTTTGCAGCGCTGTTCGGCGTGCTGCCCAATACCTCGTTCAGCCAGAACGTGGGTCTGGTCGCCATGACCAAGGTCGTCAACCGCTTTGCGCTGGCGACCGGTGCGGTGTTTCTGATTTTGTGCGGTCTTTGCCCCAAGCTGGGCGCACTGGTGTCCATTATGCCGCAGTCGGTTCTGGGCGGCGCAGCGGTGATGATGTTCTCCTCCATTGTCATCAGCGGTATCCAGCTGATCACCAAGGAGCCGCTGACCCCGCGCAATCTGTCCATTGTGTCGGTTGCGCTGGGCGTGGGCTACGGTATGGGTGCCAACACCGGCATTCTGGCGCAGACCCCCGAGGCAGTGCGGCTGGTGTTTGGCGGTTCCGGCATTGTGCCCGCCGCGATGGTAGCGATTTTGCTGAACATTTTGCTGCCGAAGGACGAAGTAAAATAAATTTTATTTGCCCCCGTTTGCCGTTTTCGGCGGACGGGGGCGTTTGTTTTGGGGGAGTGGAGCGGTTGCCTTGCATAAGGGCGGTGGAGAAATAATAAATAAGAAATAATAAATAATAAATTTGGTGTGTCCGCCGCGCGGACACATTTTTATACAGTGGGACGTAGGGCGGGGTGACCCACCCCGCCGGGGGATTTGGCGGTTACGGTAAAACGCCCATTTTCGGCAGGTTTGTAGGGGACGCATAAATGCGTCCCGTGCGGTTTACCCGTTAGGTCAATTTGTTGGTATGGTTGCAACGGGCGGCATATATGCCGCCCCTACAAACCAAACCATAATGTTCACGTTACCGTTTTGTCGCGGGCGGGGCATGCCCCGCCCCTACCGGGTGGTAAATTTATCGGCGGAGCCGTAAGACGGGAGCGGGTGGGCGGGGCGTCAAAAAATGTGTCTTGACGATTTTTTAGCCCCGC
>CAKTAS010000139.1:0-2865 GCA_934529095.1 uncultured Gemmiger sp.
GAGAGAACCAGAGAAAACTGCCGCTGTTTCGACGCAGCGGACCCACGACCAAGGGGCTGCTCGCCCCTTGGAACCCCGAATATGTGGGTCGCGGACGGGCGGGGCTAAAAAATCGTCAAGACACATTTTTTGACGCCCCGCCCACCCGCTCCCATCTTACGGCTCCGCCGAAAAATTCACCACCCGGTAGGGGCGGGGCACGCCCCGCCCGCGACATAACGGCAACACTAAACTTACGGGTACTCCGTAGGGGCGGCATATATGCCGCCCGTGCAGCCATCCCGTTATTGCCAACCTGCCGGGCAACCCCCACGGGACGCATATATGCGTCCCCTACAAACCTGCCGGAAACAGACACTTTACCTTATAACTGCTTACCTCCCGGTTATTTGTAGGGAGGGGTCTTGACCCCTCCTTGCCACATTACGGCTGCCGCCCATTTCCCCGGCGGGGTGGGTCACCCCGCCCTACATCCCAATATAATAAAAATGTGTCCGCTCAGCGGACACACCACATCTAAACTCTCAACTCTTCACTCTAAACTTTAATAAAAAGGAGCAAACTTATGTCTACCATCTTTTCCGTTCCCTGCGTACAGGGCTTTATCCGTATGTGCAACGACGGCTGGCTGCAGGGCTGGCACGAACGCAACGGCGGCAACCTGACCTACCGTATGACCGACGCCGACGTCGCCGCCTGCCGCCCCTTCTTTGACGCTGCGCCCCGCGCATGGGTCAATATGGGCGTGCAAGCCGACAACCTCGCCGGGGAATACTTCCTCACCACCGGGTCGGGCAAGTTCTTCCGCAATGTCGAGCCGGACCCCATCCACAGCATCGGCATCGTGGAAATCAACGCCGCGGGCGACAGCTGGCGCATCGTCTGGGGTCTTGCCGACGGCGCCAAGCCTACCTCGGAATTCCCCAGCCACTTTATGAACCACAGCGTGCGCAAAGCCGCCACCAACGGCGCCAACCGCGTCATCTACCACTGCCACGCCACCAACGTCATTGCGCTGACCTACATCCTGCCGCTGACCGACCGCGACTTCAGCCGCGCCCTGTGGCAGAGCGCCACCGAATGCCCCGTCGTATTCCCCGAGGGCGTCGGCGTCTGCCCGTGGATGGTCCCCGGCGGTGCCGACATCGCCATGGCAACCAGCGAAAAAATGAAAACCTACCAGGCCGCCGTCTGGGCGCAGCACGGTCTGTTCGCCTCCGGTCCCGACTTTGACATCACCTTCGGGCTTGCCCACACCATCGAAAAAAGCGCCGAAATCTACGTCAAGGTGCTGTCCATGGGTGGCGGGCTGATCCGCCAGACCATCACCGACGACAACCTGCGCGCCATCGCCCGCGACTTTGGCGTTACCTTGAACGAGGAATTTCTGGACTAATCTTGCATAAATAAGTACACCCCCTGCATAACGATTATGCAGGGGGTGTTGTTTTTTGCGGCGTTTTGGGTGGATGCTTATCTTGGCGGCGGTGTATCTCTGTGCGCCTTTTTTCCTGCTGCGGCAGCCTGCTGCGCCGCAAGCCGCGCCCGCCCCGCTGCCGACGGCGACCCCGGCGGCGACCCCAGAACCGGAAACGCCGCGCCCCTACCGCGCCGTGTGGGTCAGCTATCTGGAATGGCAGCAGATGGATTTTTCGACCGAAGCCGCCTTTCGTGCGCAGACCGAACAAATGCTGGACAAGGTCGCCGCGCTGGGTGCCACCGTCGTGCTGGCGCAGGTGCGCCCCTTTGCCGATGCGCTGTACCCAAGCGCGTATTTTCCCTTCAGCCACCTGTGTACGGGGCAGCAGGGGCAGGACCCCGGCTTTGACCCGCTGGAAATCTGGGTCACAGCGGCGCACGCGCGCGGGCTGGAGCTGGAAGCGTGGGTCAACCCCTACCGCGTCCAACAGGGGCAAACGCCCGCCCTGTGCGCCCAAAGCCCCGCCGTGCTGCACCCGGATTGGGTCAAAACCACCGACACGGGCAGCTACCTTGACCCCGCCAACCCGGCGGTGCGGCAGTACATTGCCGACGCGCTGGGCGAGCTTTGCCGGAATTACGCCGTGGATGGGGTGCATTTTGACGATTATTTTTACCCCACGACCGACCCCGCCTTGGACGCCGAGGACTACGCCGCCGCGCAGACCTCGCTGACCCTGGCGCAGTGGCGCACCGAGAACGTCAACGCGCTGATGCAGCTGTGTTGGCAGACGGTACACGGCTGCGGGCGGCGGTTCGGCGTGGCACCGGCGGGCGACCCCGCACAGTGCGCGGCGGTGCAATACAGCGATGCCGCGCTGTGGCTGCGCCAGCCGGGCTATGCCGACTATGTGATGCCGCAGCTGTATTGGGGGCTACAATACACAAAAAACGGCGATACATCGCACAGTCTAACGCGCTTGGCGGCGCAGTGGGCGGCGCTGCCCCGCAGCAACGAGGTGGCATTGTACGCGGGGCTGGGCGCGTACCGCATCGGCGCGGGCGACGGCAGCGACACCCCCGGTGAGTGGCAGACCGGACACGCCCTTGCCGACCAGTGGCGCGCGCTGCAGGCGGCGGGCATCCCCGGCGGCGGGCTGTACCGGTACGGCAGCCTGTTTGACGGGCAGCCGCTGGCAGACGCAGAACGCCAGGCGCTGGGGGAGGAGTGGAGTAAATAAATAAGAAATAATAAATAAGAATGTAGATTAACTTAATAGGTAGATTGCGAACTTTCGGTAGGTTTGTAGGGAACGGTCTTGACCGTTCCGTGCAGCTTAGCCGATAGTACGATGTATCGGTAAATAGTGCGCCATTCGGCGCGATTTAATGCGCTGCGCGCAGCCAGCGGTGCGGATGGGTCAAGACCCATCCCTACATTACTAC
>CAKTAS010000140.1:0-2745 GCA_934529095.1 uncultured Gemmiger sp.
GCCTTGCTGTTGCCGCCGCCCTCGGGCAGCCATTTGCCGCTTTGCAGGGCAAAGCCCATCGGCTCCAGCGCCGCCGGGTCGATGCCCACCACATTGTACAGCTGGGTCTGGTAGCGCCCGTTTTTGCCCGCAGCGATGGTGCCGTTCAGGTTGTACGCCTCGGCGTAGGCGGTGGCAGCTACCACATGGTCCAGCTTTTTGAAGCTTTCAATAGCGGCATCGTCCAGATGGATGGTCTTGCCGTTGGCGTCCACCAGCGTGCCGTAGCCGTAGACCTGCACCTGCGTCAGGTCGCCCCAGCTTTGCAGCATTTCGTCGTTGGCCTGCGTCTGCGCGATGCCCAGCGAGATCATAAGCACCACCATACAGGTGCCGATGACCACGCCGATCAGCGTCAGCGCGGTGCGCCCCTTGCGGCGTGCCAGATTGCGCGCCGACAGGGCAATTTCGTCAGATATCTTCATCGTTGTCCTCGGCTTCCAGATTTGCCAGCGCCTTGGCCTTCTTGCGTTTGCGCACCACGACTACGATCACCACGACCACAGCCGCGCCGCCCAGAACGATCAGCACCCAGCCCCAGACGGGCAGCCCGGTCTGCTGGGGTTCCTCGGGCATAGGCTCCTCCATGCCGGGGTCCATGCCGCCCCACGGGTCGGAGTATTCCTCGGCGGTGGCGGTAAAGTCCTTGCTGACGGTCTGGATCTTGCCGTTGGCGTCCTCGTAGGTCAGGGTGATTACGCCGGAGATGGTACCGGCGGCATCGGGGGTGATGTCAAAATCCACGCTGCCCTCGCTGCCGGCGTTCAGGTTGCCCAGGTACTGGTAGCTTTCGCTGCCGATGTTGGTGCCGGTCAGGCGGGCTTCGAGGTTGCCCAGCTCACGCTTGCCCTTGTTGACGTAGGACAGCGTGACGCTGGCGGTGTCACCGACGTTGACGGTGTCCTGCATTTCCAGCTGACCGACCTCAAAGCGGTTGGGCTGGGTGACGGGGACGGAAACGGTGAACGGGGTGGCGTTGGCTGCTGCGCCGGAATCGGCACCGGTGCCGGTCAGCGTAACGCTGATGTCTGCCACCGTGCCGGAGAACCCGGCGCTGGGCAGGACGTTGAAGCTGAGGGTCTTGGTCGCCTTGGGGGTCAGCGTGCCGACATACTGGGTCAGGCTGCCGCCGCTGAGCGAAACGTTTTCGGGCAGGTTGAGGGTGACGATGACGTCGTTGAGGTTCTCGTTGCCGTCGGTGGCGTAGATGCCAAGGGCAAGGGTGAACTCCTCACCGGCGGTGACGACCTCGCCGTAGCCGGAGGTGCGCACCATCAGGGAGGGAGTCTTGGCGTTTTCTTTGTCGGCCAGGATGCACTGACCCAGCGTCAGGCTGATGGTCTGGAACGGCAGGGTGGTGCGGTTGTAGCTCAGGTTGATGGGCAGCGTCTGGGAGGTGCCGTTGTACACAACGTCGCGGAACAGCAGCGTGTAGCTGAGATAGTCGCTCTCAGCCACAAAACGACCCACCTCACCGACGCCGGTGTAGGTGAAATCGGTGGTGTTGAAACGGGCGGTGATGGTAGCGGCCGTGATGTCGTTGCCGTCCACGTCCTTGGCGCCGTAGGCGCTGTAATCGGCAATTTGCAGCACGACGTTGATGTGGTCGCCCTTGTTGATGGTGGTCACCTCGCCGCCTGCCACATTGGTGACCGCGTAGGAGACAACGGCCACGTCACTGCGGGCGGGGGCGGGCGTGGGCGTGGTCGGCGTGCTGCTTGCCGCGTCCTCGGCAAAGGCGGGCAGCGCCAAAGCAAAGACCATGCACAGGGTCAAAAGAGCTGTCAGAATGCGTTTCAAAGTAAGTTCCTCCGTTTATGTTTACTTTTCCTTGGCGGCGTCACCGCCGATGGCAAGATCGCCTTGCAAGTCGGCAAACAGGGCGTCGCGGTTGCGCTGCTTGGTGGCTTCGTCCTGCACGATGCTGGACTGTACCTTGCCGTCCAAGATCGTCACGATGCGGTCGGCGCAGTTTGCCAGCGCCGGTTCGTGGGTGACCATGACAAAGGTCACGCCCTGATTTTTGGAAAGCTCCAGCATACGGTACAGCACCTGTTTGCTGGTGCGGGAGTCGAGGTTGCCGGTGGGTTCGTCGGCAAAAATGACCTTGGGGTTGCTGACAAAGGCGCGGGCAATGCCCACGCGCTGCTGCTGACCGCCGGACATTTCGGTGGGCAGGTGGTTGGCGCGCCCCAACAGACCCATGCTTTTCAGCTCGGCGCGGGCGCGGCGCAGGCGCTCTTTTTTGGCAACGCCCTTGAACATCAGCGGCAGCGCGACGTTTTCGGCGGCGGTCATCGTGGGCAGCAGGTTGTAGCTTTGAAAGATAAAGCCCAGATGCTCCTGCCGGAAACGTGCCAGTTCGGTTTCGGTCATGGCGCTGATCTCGTGCCGCCCGATAAACACCTTGCCCTTGGTGGGCTTTTCCAGCCCGGCAAGCTGGTTCAGCAGGGTGGATTTGCCGCTGCCGGATTGCCCGACAATGCAGCAGAATTCACCTTTTTCTATGTTGAGGTCGATGTTGTTCAGCGCGACCACACGTTCTTTGCCGACGGCATAGACCTTGCGCAGTTTTTCGGTATGGATGATGGGTGCCAAACCCGCGCCCCCTTTCCCGGAATTGTATTCTTGTGCGATATAGGGTAAGTATAACATATCAAGGTGCAAATTACCAGATATAAAGTTGTAAAATATCGGATTTTGGGG
>CAKTAS010000141.1:0-2712 GCA_934529095.1 uncultured Gemmiger sp.
TTGCGCAGGCAGGTGCGCTGCATCAGCAGGTTGAACTGCTGAAAAATCATCGTGATCTCGCGCCGGGCTGCGCGCAGCTGGGCGGGGGTCAGGGCTTCCATGCGGTGTTCGTTGACGGCGACGGTGCCTTCATCGGGGCGTTCCAGCATATTGATGCAGCGCACCAGCGTGGATTTGCCCGCGCCGGACATACCGATAATGCCGTAGATATCGCCGTCCCGGATGGTCAGGTTGATATCGTTCAGCGCTACGACCGTGCCGCTTTGGGTGGTAAAGCGCTTGGTCAGGTGTTGCAGTTCGATCATTGGGAATCTTCCTCACTTACAAAGATAGCGAATGAGCCGCAAAGGACCCACTCGCTATTGATTTTACCTTATATTTCGCCCGGATGCAAGCATTTTATCGGATTTTCCCGATTTGCCGCAGTTTTTCGGCAAAAATCAGAAGATAGGCACAACGGCGCCGTCATAGGTTTCGTTGATGTAGTCGCGCACCTTGTCGCTCTGCAAAGCGGCCAGCAGTGCCTGAATGGCAGGGCTGTTCTCGTTGCCCTCTTTTACGACCAGCACGTTGGCGTAGGTCTGGGCAGCTTCAGAGGAAGCGTCCTCGGTGGCAAGGGCGTCCTTGCCGACGGAGAAGCCTGCCTCCATCGCGTAGTTGCCGTTGATGACGGCAAAGTCAACGTCCTGCACGGTGCGGGGCAGCTGGGCAGCCTCGATTTCCTGAATCTTGACGTTGTGGGGGTTCTCCTCAATGTCGTTGACGGTGGCGGTCAGACCGGCGCCCTCGCGCACGGTGATGATGCCCTGTGCAGCCAGCAGCTGCAGGGCGCGGGCTTCGTTGGTGGTGTCGTTGGGAACGGCGATGGTGGCGCCGTCGGCAATGTTGGCGAGGTCATCGCTCTTGCCCGGGTAGACGCCGAACGGCTCGTAGTGGATGGCGCCTACGTTGACCAGATGGGTGCCGTTCTCGGCGTTGAAGCTGTCCAGATAAGGGGTGTGCTGGAAGTAGTTGGCGTCCACCTCACCGTTTTCGGTGACGAGGTTGGGCTGGACGTAGTCGCTGAATTCCTTGATCTCCAGCGTGATGCCCTGCTCGGCGAGGATGTCCTTGGCGACCTCCAGAATTTCAGCGTGGGGCGTGGGGGAAGCGGCGACGACCAGCTTGGTGCCGGCGAGGTCGTTGGTGCTTTCGGCGGCAGTGCTGTCAGCAGCGGCGGAGGAAGCGACCTCCGAGGAAGCAGCCTCCGAAGATGCGGGGGCAGAGGATGCGGCAGAAGAGCCGCAGGCGGCAAGGCTCAGGGTCAGGGATGCGGCAAGCGCGGCAGAAAGTAACTTTTTCATAATAAAAAACTCCTTATATTGTGTGTTGTGTTGGTGTGTGTTGTGGCAATACCGCATAATTCTAAGTGCCGATACGGCGAGCGAGGTGCGGCAGCTGCTAAGCCAAAAGCGCAGGCAATACTTTGTGCTGCAAAGGTGAGCGCCGCCAGTGGCGGATACAGCGAACCGAAGCAGGGGCAGCGGTCGCAGAGTGCGAGGGGCTTTTGTCCCCGAAGCACGATGCGGGTACCGCAACCCGACATTGGCGAGCATTTTGGCAACGCAGATGCCGTGCCGCAGCCGCCGAAGCGGTGCTTAAGCCGTTAGGCGGGAATTGTGCGGTGTTGCCTTATATGTTGGCGGGTTCCCTCTTACCCACGACACATTCGCACACCGGGCTGTTTGTAGATGGTTCCTCTTTCCATTACAAGTTCCTCCCCTTAAAATAAAACGCATTCAGCAAAAAAGCGGGGCGCCGGCTGCCCGGCACCCCGCTGCAAATCCTGTTTTACGCGCGTTTGGCGCACAGGAAAGGAAGCACAGGCTGCCGAGGCACACTGCACATGCACATCATCATCATAGCACTGCTGCGGATCATAGGTCTGTACTCCTTTCCTCAAGAATGTGTTGCTGTTTGGTTTCTATGACGGTAGTATAGCCCCATTTGCCGCACTTGTCAACACCCAAAACGACAATTTGGCGATTTTTGCCGTTTTGTACAAACACGGTGGAAAAGATGCGCGGGGGGTTGCATTTTCCTACAAATATGGTATGATAATAGTATTACCAAAGTAGGAGATCGACCCGCTATGAAATTTTCGACCCGCGACCGCTACGCCCTGCGCCTGATGGTGGAGCTTGCCAACCACCCCAAGGACCTTGTACCGTTAAAGGAGATCAGCGATGCCCAAGGCATCAGCCTGAAATATCTGGAGCAAATCGTCACGCCGCTGAGCAAAGCCGGGCTTTTGGGCAGCGTGCGCGGCGCACAGGGCGGCTACCGCCTGCTGCGCCCTGCCGAAGATATCACCGCCGGTGAAATTCTGCGCGCCGTGGAGGGCGAGCTGACCGCCATCCCCTGCCTGGGCGCGGGGGCGGACTGCCCGCGCCGCTGCCAGTGCTACACGCTGGATTTTTGGGCAGGGCTGAACGATACCATCAACCGCTACGTGGACGGCGTAACGCTGGCGCAGCTCTGCGTTTTGGAGGGCAAGGCAAACTCCTGACGCAAAAATTCCTGAAAAATAAAAAAATCTGTTGACAAACCCCACCAACATTGCTATAATAATGAAGCTGTCATCAAGGCAGTTGACATTGCCCCATAGCTCAGTTGGTTAGAGCACCTGACTGTTAATCAGGGTGTCGTCCGTTCAAGTCGGACTGGGGCAGC
>CAKTAS010000142.1:0-2711 GCA_934529095.1 uncultured Gemmiger sp.
TCCCAGAGCGGCAAGGGCGGCATCGGCTTCCTGCTGCAGCAGAACTACGGCTACAACCCGCCGCCGAAAATGCGCGAGGCGCTGGGCTACAAGGTCAAGGAGGTCAGCGACCACGAACACCGCGAGCTGAGCGTAAAAGAGGTGCTGGCGGTATTTGAGGAGAGCTACCTCAACCACACCCACCCGCTGAACGTGCCGGACGCGCACTTTATCCAGAATTCGGACGGCAGCATTACCGCCAGCATCGTCATCACCGGCGGCGGCAGCACCGTCAAATGCACCGCCATCGGCAACGGTCGTCTGGACGCTGTTGCCACCGCGCTGGAAACCCAGACCGGTATGCACTTTACGCTGGTGCATTACAGCGAACACGCCTTGGATTCCGACACCGACTCCCGCGCTTGCTCCTATGTGGGGCTGAAATGGGCATCCGGCGAGGAAACATGGGGCTGCGGCACCCACACCGACATTATCGTCGCCGGTATCCGCGCCTTGGTAAGCGCCATCAACAACAGATAAGCGGAGGTTTTCCCTATGGCAATGACAATGACCCAAAAAATCCTGGCAGCCCACTGCGGCGAAACCTGTGTATACCCCGGGCAGCTCATCAACGCACGTCTGGATATCGTGCTGGGCAACGACATTACCACCCCCGTTGCCATCAACGAATTTGAAAAAGCCGGCTTTGACGCCGTGTTTGACAAGACCCGCGTCAACATTGTGCTGGATCACTTTGTCCCCAACAAGGACATCAAAAGCGCGACCCAGTCTAAGCAGTGCCGCGAGTTTGCCGACAAGTACGACATCCTCAACTTCTACGATGTCGGCAAGATGGGCGTGGAACACGCCCTGCTGCCCGAAAAAGGCATCGTAACGGCAGGGGACTGCATTATCGGTGCCGACAGCCACACCTGCACCTACGGTGCCGTGGGTGCCTTCTCCACCGGCGTCGGCTCCACCGATATGGCTGCCGGTATGGCAAAGGGCGTGGCGTGGTTCAAGGTTCCCGCCGCCATCAAGGTGGAGCTGGTCGGTGCGCTGAAACGCCCGGTCTGCGGCAAGGACGTGATCTTGCACCTGATCGGCGAGATCGGCGTGTCCGGTGCGCTGTACAAAAGTCTGGAATTCACCGGCGAAGGCATCAAAAGCCTGACGATGGAGGATCGCCTTTGCATCTGCAATATGGCGATCGAAGCCGGTGCCAAGAACGGCATTTTCCCGGTGGATGAGATCACCGAAGCCTATCTGAGGGGACGCAGCCAGCGCCCGTGGGTCAAGTACGAAGCCGACCCCGACGCCGAGTACGAGCGCACCGTTACCATCGACCTGTCCGCCTTGGAGCCGACCGTCAGCTACCCGCATCTGCCGGAGAACACCCACCCCGCCAAGGACGGCAGCTACATCAAAATCGACCAGATCGTCATCGGCTCCTGCACCAACGGGCGCATCGAGGATATGCAGGCAGCCTATGAGATCCTGAAGGGCAAGAAAATCGCCAAGGGCGTGCGTGGCATTATCATTCCCGCCACGATGGATGTCTACAAGGAGTGCATCCTGCGCGGCTACACCGAAGCATTTATCGACGCGGGCTGCATTGTTTCCACCCCCACCTGCGGTCCCTGCCTGGGCGGTTATATGGGAATTCTGGCGGCGGGCGAGCGCTGCGTTTCCACCACCAACCGCAACTTTGTGGGACGTATGGGACACGTTGATTCCGAGGTTTACCTTGCCAGCCCCGCCACCGCAGCCGCCAGCGCCCTGACCGGTTACATCACCGACCCACGGGAGGTATAAGCCATGAATGCAAAAGGTACCGTTTTTAAATACGGCGACAACATCGACACCGACGTTATCATCCCGGCGCGCTACTTGAACACCCAGAGCGCCGCCGAGCTGGCAGCCCACTGTATGGAGGATATCGACAAGACCTTTGTCACCCGCGTAAAGGCAGGGGATATTATGGTCGGGGGCGAAAACTTCGGCTGTGGTTCCTCGCGCGAACACGCCCCGGTAGCCATCAAAGCAGCGGGCATTGACTGCGTAATTGCCAAGAGCTTTGCCCGCATCTTTTACCGCAACGCCATCAACATCGGGCTGCCGATTCTGGAATGTCCCGCCGCCTGCGATGCCATTGCCGAGGGCAACACCGTGCGCATCGACTTTGACACCGGTCTGATCACCGACGAAACCACCGGGCAGCAGTTCCAAGCCGCCCCGTTCCCGCCCTTTATCCAGCAGATCATTGCCAAGGGCGGCCTGATGAACAGCCTGAAGGATTGAGAGGAAATACCGATGAACAAAACCATTGCCTTGATTTACGGCGACTGCGCCAGCCCGGAAATTGTCCGGCAGGCGGTGCGCGTGCTGGACAAAATTGCCGACAAATATGGTCACACCTTCACCTACACCCGTGCCTATATGGGCGGCGAGGCGATCGACAAGTTCGGTGACCCGCTGCCCGCCGCCGAGCTGGAAAAATGCAAAGCCGCCGACAGTGTGCTGCTGGGTGCCATCGGCGGTCCCAAATGGGAGGGGCTGCCCGGCGACCGCCGCCCCGAAAAAGGGCTTTTGCGCCTGCGCGCCGGTATGGGGCTGTATGCCAACAACCGCCCCGCCCGCATCTGGCCGCAGCTGGCAGATGCCTCCCCGCTGAAAAAAAGCATCGTGGACAAGGGGATCGATTTTATCGTTGTGCGGGAGCTGATCGGCGG
>CAKTAS010000143.1:0-2534 GCA_934529095.1 uncultured Gemmiger sp.
CAAAAACCGTGTTTGTCTATTGCAATTTGCCCCGTCCGTATACTATAATCATTGTATACAGCAAAAAATGTGCTGTGACCGCGCGATTTACGAAGGAAGATGGTGTTTGAACTGTGTCCCTGAAACCGAAGATCCTGATTGCCGATGACTCTGCTATGAACCGCGCCATTCTGGTGGAAATGCTGGGCGACGGCTATGATGTCATAGAAGCCGAAAACGGCCGCGAGGCGGTGCGTGTGCTGCAATCCGCGCCCGAGATCGACCTGCTGCTGCTGGACATTATGATGCCCGAAATGGACGGCTTTGAAGTGCTGGAGCAGATGAAACGCTACGGCTGGATCGACGAAGTCCCGGTCGTTATGATCTCTGCCGAAAACGGCTCGGCGTATGTCGAGCGCGCTTACGACTTAGGCGCCACGGATTTTATCAGCCGCCCGTTCGATATGGCCATTGTGCGCCGCCGCGTCACCAACACGCTGATGCTTTACACCAAGCAAAAGCAGCTGGTGGGGCTGGTGGCCCGGCAGGTGTACGAGAACCAAAAAAGCAACAACCTGATGATCAATATCCTGAGCCACATCGTCGAATTCCGCAACGGCGAAAGCGGCTCGCACGTTTTGCATATCCACACCGCCACCGAGCTGATTTTGAACCATCTGGTGAAAAAAACCGACAAATACAAGCTGTCGGCGGCGGATATTGCCATGATCGGCACGGCATCCTCGCTGCACGATATCGGCAAGATCAACATCCCGGAGGAGATCCTCAACAAGCCCGGGCGTCTGACCAAAGAAGAATTTGACATTATGAAAACGCACACCACCATCGGTGCGCATATTCTGGAAAACCTGCCCTTCCAGCAGGATGAGCCGCTGGTCAAGGTCAGCTACGAGATCTGCCGCTGGCACCACGAGCGCTGGGACGGGCGCGGTTACCCCGACGGGCTGAAAGGGGAGGAGATCCCCATTGCCGCGCAGGTGGTGGCGTTGGCGGACGTCTACGACGCCCTGACCAGCGAGCGCTGCTACAAAAAAGCCTTTGACCACGACACCGCCGTGCGTATGATCTTAAACGGCGAGTGCGGCACCTTCAACCCGCTGCTGATGGAATGTCTGACCGAGGTGGCGGACGAGCTGCACCGCGCGCTGACCGACAAGGAGGCTGCCGCGCAGATGAATTTCGGCAGCGCCAGCCGCAAGATCACCGACGCGCTGCTGCACGAAAACGACCTGCCCGATACCGGACGCTTGGAAAATGCCTTGCAGATCGAGCAGCAAAAGCATACATTTTATGTCGATCACACCCCTGACCTGCAGCTGGACTACAACGAGGTCAGCGACACGGTGACCATGTCGGAGTGGGGCGTCAAGCACCTGCACTGCCCCAGAGAAATGCCCTTTAAAAACGCCATGGAAACGCTGCTTGTGTCGCCGAACGACCGCAGCGCCATGCTGGATGCCATCGCCAAAACCGACGCCGACCACCCCGACACCGCCGTTACGGTGCTGCTGTCGGTGGACGGGCTGATGCGCTGGTACAAGGTGTATATCCGCACGCTGTGGGCGCGCGGCGAGGAAACGACCCGCGTGGGTCTTGTGATGCAGGCGGAGGACGTACACGAAAAAACCATCCGCGACGCCAAGGAAATCACCAAGGATACCATCATCACCACCGGCAAGGGCATGGCGTGTATGATGCATATGCTGAAAAACGTCTTTGACGTGGTGCGCCTGGTGGACGTGGAGCGTACCTGCGTGCTGAACGTGGACGACCAAGGGCATATTATGGACGAGGATCACCCCTGTTTCGCCGTCTGGAACCGCGAGAATCGCTGCGAAAACTGCGTGTCGTACAAGGCGTTTACCCAAAAGACCCAGCTGGCAAAAATTGAATTTATGGGCGAGGATGCCTATCAGGTCGTTTCGAAATATGTCGAGGTCGAGGGGCGCGCCTGCGTGCTGGAGCTGGTGGTCAAGCTGCGCAAGGATATGCCGCTGTCCTTCCACGGGCGCGAGCATCTGGTGCGGTCGCTGCATCAATATTCGCAGGAATTGTATCAGGATGCCCTGACCGGCGCGTTCAACCGCCGCTATTACGAGGAGCAGTTCTGCGGAAAGGATTCGGCGGACGGCGTGGCGGTGCTGGACGTGGACAACTTTAAAGCCATCAACGACACCTATGGGCATCAGGCGGGCGACGCCGCCCTGCGCACCATTGTGCAGGCAATCGTGGGGTGCATCCGCAACAGCGATATTTTGATCCGCTACGGCGGCGACGAGTTCTTGCTGGTGTTCCCGGAAATTCCGGAGCCGGTATTCAACCGCCGCCTGCAGGAGATCAGCGCTGCCGTATCCAATGCCGCTGTACCCGACTACCCGAAGATGCAGTTGAGTGTCAGCGTGGGCGGCGTGTACAAGATGACTCCGCTGAGCGATGCCGTTTACCGTGCCGACGCCCTGATGTACAAGGCGAAAACCGAAAAGCGCCGGATGATGCTGCACAACCACGAACACGACCGGTCGATGCCGGATTGA
>CAKTAS010000144.1:0-2480 GCA_934529095.1 uncultured Gemmiger sp.
CTCCCTTTTATCTGCGCTTATTATAGCAGACCGCCGGGCGTTTGTAAAGAGAAATCACCGGATTTACGGTGATTTTACGGTTGTGCGGCGCTATGGCTTCCCCCTCTGGGGGAAGCTGTCACCGCAGGTGACGGATGAGGGGGAGCCTGCCGGACATTTGCCCCTCATCCGGCGCATCGTACTATAAAAAATGTGCCCGCTTGCGCGGGCACACCAACTCTAAACTCTGAACTCTCAACTCTCAACTCTGAGCGAAGCTCATTCAACTACCTTATTAAATACCTCTTTGTTCAGCTGCCCTTCGCTGTTGGCAACGGCGATGGAACAGGCAGCGTCGCCGACGACGTTCAGCGAGGTGACCAGCATCTCAATGGGGCGGTTGATCGCCAGAATGATGGTGTATGCCATCAGCGCCGTATCGTTGCCGTAGCCCATACCGGACAGGATGGTGAACAAAATCACGGCGCCGGCGCCGGGTGCGGCGGGCGTGCCGATGGACGCAACCAGCGCCAGCACACCGATCAAAAAGATGGAACCGAAGGTGACCTCATAGCCGCCGCAGGTGGCAATAAAGATGGCGGCAATGACCTGCATAATGGCGGTGCCGTCCATATTGACGGTCATACCCAAGGGCAGTACAAAGGAGGCAACCTCCTCGTCAACGCCCAGCTCATCCACGGTGGTCTGGAGGTTCAGCGGCAGGGTGGCGGCAGAGCTGGAGGTCGAGAAACCGAACATAGCGACCTTGGCAATCTTCTTGACAAAGGTCAAGCCGTTCATACCGGTGGTGATGCGCACAAACAGACCGTAGCCCACAACCAGCACGACCAGCAGCAGCACAACGGTGATGCAGACATACGCTAGCGCGGGGGTCAGGTAGTTGATGCCGTAGGCGGCAAAGGTGCGGGTCAGCAGGCAGAAAATCGCAATGGGACCGAACTTGTTGACAATGATGGTCAAAAGCCCGGTGATGATGGCGGAGGTTTCGTCGCACAGGCGGATCAGCACGTCAAATTCCTTGTCGGAATTGTTGATGACAACGCCCACGGTCACGGCAACCACAACGATCGCCAGCACGCCGCCGTTGTTGGAGAAGGCGGCGGTCAGGTTGTTCGGCACGGCGTTCAGCACGATCATCAGCGGGTTGGAGCCGGTCGAGCCGGTGGAGGCGGTGACGTCGCCCAGCTCGGTGTGGGAGAACGCGCCCAGCTTGTAAGCCACATAGCCCACGACACCGGCGATCAGCAGGGAAACGGCGGTGGTCAAAAAGAAGCAGCCCAGCGTCTTGGTGGACAAACGTCCCAGCTTGCGGGAATCGGAAATGCGCACCATGGCCAGCACGATGGAGCAGAACACCATCGGGACAATGATCAGCTGCAGGGAACGGACAAACAACTGCCCGATCAAATAGAACAGACCCAGCGCGGTTTCGTTGCCGGCAACCGTAATGTCAGCAAAGAAAAGGGAATTGATGAACTGCCAGGTTTCCTGCCCGCCGTTGGCGTTCAGGGTTTCGCGCAGGGCAATCAAACCGACACCGCACGCAAGACCCAGCAGCATGGCAACCATCATTTTAAAGGCCAATCTGTTAGAACTGTCTTTTTTCATCTTGTACCACCCCGAAAATTATTCAATTTTACTGTTTTGTGTCACGGGTTGGCTCTACGGAGCCTTGACACACTGGATGCCATTATATCACGGTTTTCGACAGTTGAAAAGAGGAAAATTTCCAAAAACGGAAAATAGCGCAAAAAAGATGCGCTGCGGCGCAAAAATGCGGTGCGTCTTACAGCGGCAGCGGCACGCCGTCCAGTACGGCGCGGGTCAGCGTGTCGCCGTCATAGTACAGCTCCAAATGGAAAAACGGTGCATTGTCGTTCAATAGTTTGAAAAACAGCTTGTCCCCCTGCCAGATGGGCAGCTGCAGCACGTCTGCCTTGGGTACCCATTCCAGCGTGCCTTCGTCGCAGTCGATCGGCTCGCCGCAAAAATCGGTGCCGGTAAACAGGTGCATCCGCTCGCTGGGCCACGGCGGGGCGTAAAAATCCACAATGCCCCGGTACGCCGGGTTTTGCAGAGTGTAGCCGGTTTCCTCGCGCGTTTCGCGCAGCATGCAGGCAAGGGCGTCCTCGCCCGGCTCAAACTTGCCGCCGACGCCCACCCATTTGTCGTGGTTGACGTCCTTTTTCTTTTTTACGCGGTGCAGCATCAGATAGCAGCCGTCTTTTTCTAAATAGCAGAGGGTGGTTTGCAGCATAGGGCGCTCCTTTCCGGTATAAAAAGGCAAGATTTACAAATACTACCAAAGGCAACACCGCACAATTCCCGCCTGACGGCTTAAGCACCGCTCCGGCGGCTGCGGCACGGCATCTGCGTTGCCAAAATGCTCGCCAATACACAAAGTATTGCCTGCGCTTTTGGCTTAGCAGCTGCCGCACCTCGCTCGCCGTATCGGCACTTAGAATTATGCGGTATTGCCC
>CAKTAS010000145.1:0-2473 GCA_934529095.1 uncultured Gemmiger sp.
CTACAAAAGCAACAATTATCTATTGACAGCTTTATTTATTCTGTCAAATTTTGCATTGAACCCTTGACAGTAGCAAACTTTTTCCTTATTTTACGGCAGGGAAGGGGTATAGGCCTCCAAATGGCGGGGATGCCCCTCAAAAACAATGGCAACAGCGTCCGGACCGGTGTTGGCGCTGACAACGCCGCCCAGCTGGAACACGAGCATCGGCGGGTGACCAAAGGTCTTTTTGCACAGCTTGACCAGCTCATCCCGCTTGGCGGTGCTGGAGGTGTACGCCACCATATAGGGCATATCCTTGACGCTGTCCACGCGTCCCTGCACCCACTTGACCATGGCGGCAGGCACAGCGGCATCGCCGCGCACCTTGCTTTCCACCTTGGAAACGCCGTCATTCAGGCTGATAATGGGGCGGATGCCCAGCAAATCGCCCACCACGGCAGCCGCCGCGCTGACACGCCCGGACTTTTTCATCTGGCGCAGGCTGTACGCGGCCAGACAAATCTCCACACAGTCCAGCTTGCGCAGCAATTCGTCCACACAGGCGTTCAGCTCGCCGCCGTTGCGCACCTTGCGGGCGCACTCGCAGAAATACCAGCCGTAGGGCATCGAATAGGTGTGGCTGTCCAGCACGCGCACGCGCAGGGTGTGACCGGGGCATTCCTCGTCAAACATTTCCAGCGCCTTCAGGGCGTTATTGTAGGTGCTGGAACCGCCGCCGTTCATCACCAGATGCACAAGATCGGTGTAGCCCTCGGCTTCATAGCGCTGGTAAATTTCGCACCATTGCAGCTGCGTAATGGCTGCCGTGGTGGGTACCGCGTCCGAATTGCGCATCATCTCGTAAAATTCGCTGTTGGTCATATCGCGGCGCTCGATATACTCTTTGCCGTCCAGATTGATGGGGAACCCAACGACCTCAATGCCGTATTTGTCCGCCAGCTCCTGCGGTATATCGGAACAGGAATCCGTCATAAAACCGATCTTACTCATTGTACTTCCTCACTCCAGTTGTAACGGGTCAGTTGTCCATGGGTTTCCAACTCCGCAAAGTCCCACTGGCGCAGCACCTCATACACGCCGACAGCCACCGCGTTGGAAAGGTTCAGGCAGCGCTCGCCGCGGCGCATGGGCATACGCACACAATCTGCCTCATGGGCAGCCAGCAGTTCTTCGGGCAGACCTGCGTCCTCGCGTCCAAATACAAGGTACGCGCCGTCAGGGTAGCTTACATCCACATGGCGGCGGGGTCCCTTGGAGGTAAAGTAGAAAAACGGTCCCTCGTTCTTGGCAAAAAAGTCCGCTAGGTCTTTATAATATGTTATATCAAGCTGGTGCCAATAGTCAAGCCCGGCGCGCTTTAATTTTTTGTCGTCAATGGTAAAACCCATCGGTCCCACCATGTGCAGACGTGCGCCGGTAACCGCGCAGGTACGCGCAATATTGCCGGAATTTTGGGGAATCTGCGGTTCCACCAGTACGATATTGACCGTTGCCATATTTAAACATCCTCTGCATTTTGTACAAATTTTATCGGGGCATCAATTTGGGCAGGGCAGCCTCCAGCCACACGCCCAGCCGTTCGTCCGCGCCCTCCGGCGTCTGGCGGATGCACTCGGCAACAAAAGCCGCTGCCGCCTGTACTGCCGCCTGCGGCACATTGCCCTGCAGCATACGCCCCACCAGAACGGCGGCAAAAATATCCCCGGTGCCGTGGTACAGCCGGGGGATCATCGGCGTTTTTACGCAGTAGCCTGCGCCGCCGCGCCCGGCGCCCACACAGCCGATGCACCGCCCGTCCGAAAGCCCGGTCACCCCGGTCACAACGACCTCGGGTGCCAGCTTGGTCAGCCGTGCCGCCTGCCCGGCAGCCTGCTCCGCGCCCTGCACGCCGGGCAATTCATCCCCCAGCAGCAGGGCAGCCTCGGTCATATTGGGTACAATGACATCGGCGCGGGCGCACAGTGTCTGCATCGCCTGCACCAGATCAGCGCTCAATCCCCGGTACATCTGCCCGCCGTCGCCCATAACCGGGTCCACGACCTTCAGCGCGTTGGGCCACAGATTGAACGCCTGCTCCACCAGATGCGCTTGGGCGCTGTCCGCCAGATACCCCGAGTAGATGCAGTCAAACTGCAAGCCCAGCCGATGGTAATGATCCAGCGCCGCCGGACCGTACCCGGGGTTGGAGAGCTTGGCGGGCGTACCCAGCCCGCCCGTGTGGGTGGAAAGCACTGCCGTGGGCAGGGCGACCGCCTGCACCCCCAAGGCAGACAACACCGGCACAATGACCGAGAGCGCCGCCCGACCAAAGCCGGGCAGATCGTGAATGGCTAATACTGTTTTTGGTGCATTGGACATACGCACAGACCCTTTTCCTGTTATTTTTGTTGCCTTTGATTTCGCTGTCATCGTACCACAAAATCCCCCACAAAAAAGGGCGGAATCGGGCGAAGCAAAAACTTTATTTGTG
>CAKTAS010000146.1:0-2319 GCA_934529095.1 uncultured Gemmiger sp.
GTGCGCATCATCAAGGAGCGCGACGGCAAGCTGGACCCGCTCTGCGTGCGCGATTTCTGCGACTTCTGCGGCTACACCGAAAGCGAGTTCTGGCGCATTATGGACAAGTTCTACAACCGCGACCTGTTTGAAAAGAACGACTGCGGCGAGTGGCAGCTCAAGCACCCCATCTGGGAGGAGAAATAACCGATGGTTCGCCATGTGATTTTGTGGAAGCTGAAGGAAATGCCCGACGCGGAAAAAGCAGCCGTCAAGGCGGGCATCAAGACCGGGCTGGAGGGGCTGACCGGGCAGATCCCGGGGCTGTTGGAGCTGCACGTCTACACCGATGCCCTGCCCAGCTCTGCCAATGCCGACCTGATGCTGGACGCTGTTTTTGCCGATGCGGCAGCCCTGCAGGGGTATTCTGTGCATCCGGCGCACGTTGCCGTGGCAAACGGCAAGGTACGCCCCTACACCGCCGTGCGCACCTGTCTGGATTTTACGGTGTAACGGGAGCGACCGTATGAAAAAACGAACCTTGGCGGTCTTGGCGCTGCTGCTTTTGTGGGCGATATTCGGCGTGACGCTGTGGCTGGCGCGCCCGGCACCGGCACCCCAGCCGGAACCCAGCCCGACCCCCACGGCAACGCCCACGCCGACACCGACCCCCACGCCGACACCGACCCCGGAACAGTCGGCAACGCCCACGGGCGAGCGCGAAACGGTGGACATTGACGCCTTGGGCGGACGCCCCGCGGTGGGGCAGGCATACGGCACGCTGAAAATTTCCGGCACGGCGGTGGACTGCACGCTGTACTACGGCGACGGCAACACCCAGCTGAACGCGGGCGCCGGCACCTACACCGGCGCGTGCATCCCCGGCGAGGACGGCACCATTCTGGTAGCCGGGCATACGGGAACGTACTTCCGGGATTTTGTCAGCCTGCAGGAGGGCGCGGACATCGAAATTGAAACGTATTACGGGACCTTTCACTACGAGGTCACCGGGATGCAGCCCGCCTTGGCAACGGACAGCGCGGCGTATGATCTGACTGCCACGCCGGAAAATATTATCCTGTACACCTGTTACCCCTTGGGGAAGATCGCCCCCACCGACTGGCGGTACTTTGTCTACGGCAAGCTGACCAGCGGACCCCGGATCGGCTGATGTTTTGTTTATAAAAATCCCCCCTGTGCCTTGGCACAGGGGGGATTTTGGTTGTCTGCGGTTATTCTTTGGGCAGCTGGGGCAGGATGTACTGCAAAAACGCCTCCCCGGCGGGGGGCATGGTCTTGCCGCACGCCAAGCCGATTTCCACCGTCTGGGGCGGGTCCAGCGGCAAAAAGCGGATGTCCTTATCCCCGGCGCGGCAGTTGACGTTGTTGTTGGTCGTGATGCCCAGCCCGGCTGCGACCATCGCGTAGGTGGCATCAATGTCCATGCTCTGGTACTGGGTGTTGGGGTGGATGCCGCAGCGCTCAAACATACGGGCGTTGTCGTTGTCCTGCCCGGCAAAGGTGTCGATAAACGGCTCGGTTTCCAGGGCTTTCAGCGGCACAGTCTTTTGCTTTGCCAGCGGATGCGCCGCCGGGACCATGGCCATCATCGGGTCGTCGCACAGGGGATACCAGTCGTGGCCGCCCTCGCGCGCCGAAATGATGCAGAAATCCAGCCGATGCTGCATCAGCATATCGTGCAGCTGCGAGCTGCTGCCGTTGACCATACAAAACTGCACGCCGGGGTGCTTTTGGCGGAAGCCCTGCGTGACGGTGCTGATCCAGCGGTAGTAGCTGCTGTACGCCGTGCCGATGATAATGGTGCCGTATTCTGCGCCCTTGATGCGGGCGGCGGTCTGCTCGACACTCTCCTGCGCAAACAGAAGCTCGCGCACGGCGGGCATCAGTTTTTGACATTCTGCCGTGGGTTTTACGCCGGTCTTGGCGCGGTACAGCAGCGAAAAGCCCAGCTCTGCCTCCAGTGTGGCGACGCTGCGGCTGATGCCCGAAACGGTATAGCCCATTTGTTCGGCGGCGCCGCGCAGGCTGCCGGAGTCAATGGCCTTGCATAAAATCTGCCAGCGTTCTGTATCCATAAAAACGTTCACTTTCCGGTTGAGAAATTTGCAACACAAGGTTGCTTATTTAACTATAAAGCATAGTTGAAAAAAAGTCAAGTCGTAACGACAGAATTCTGGAAAGAGGAAAGCAAGGATGGGCAGAGTGCGGATTTCCGGCAGGTTTGTAGGGGACGCATATATGCGTCCCGTGCGGTTTGCCCGTTAGATTGATTTGCCGGGACGGCTGCAACGGGCGGCATATATGCCGCCCCTACGGAGT
>CAKTAS010000147.1:0-2301 GCA_934529095.1 uncultured Gemmiger sp.
CCGTGACCCTGGAGGCATTCGGTTCGGACTACACGCTGACACTCAACGTGACCTGCCCCGACCAGGGCTGGTACAAGTCCGTTTCGCCCCGTTTCGCGGATATCAAGCTGTTCCCGACCGATGACCCCAACCATATCTTCTCCGGCGACCCGCGCATAGTATTTGAGCTGCAAAGCGGTCTGGACAAGATCAACTACTATTACGACAGCTTTGAAAACGTGGAGGAGCTTGCCCCGCGCACCTTCGACGGCGTGGAGCTGGCGGGACGCACCTACAAAAACGTGGGTATGTGGTGGACGGAATACTACGGCGAAATGCCCACCGGCGGCTGGCTGGCCATCAAGATCTCCGGCGTGGACATTGACCCCGGCACCGAGGGCGACGCCGTGCTGAGCAGCGTTACCTTCGGCTAAGCCCGACAACCGCAAACGAAAGGCAGGTGACACGGTCATGAAAAAGCTACTGGCATGGGCGGCGGCCGCCCTGCTGCTGGCAGCTGCCGGCTGCGGCAAAAGCCCCGCGGTCGCCTCGTCCGCCGCATCGGTTCCCGACGCGGTGAGCGAGTCCGGCGCGGTGAGCGAACCTACCATCGCAAGCGAGATGCCCGCCGTCAGCCCGCAAAAAACGCGCCGCCTTGATGATTCCCGCATTCTGGCGCTGTATGACGAGCGGTTTACCTACACCGACCCCTACGGCATCGAGGACACCTACTTTTACCAAGTGCCGCAGATCGACGACGACACCGAGGGCGCGCAGAACATCAACGAGATGATCGGCTACCGCTTCGGCTATCTGGTGGAGCGCGCGATGGACGCCCGTTCCCGCAATGACTTTATCGACACAAGCTATATCATCTGGGTCAGCAACTGGGACGGTCCCCTGCTGAGTTTGCAGATCACCAGCTCTGACGCAATGTACAACCACGATGTGGGTTCGTACCATTACAACTTTGCCACCGGGCAGGAGCTTTCCAACCCGGAGATGCTGGCGCATCTGGGCTACACCGACGACGCCAAGGTAATGCACGCGCTGGAACGCGCGGTGGCGCAGCATTTTGACACCTACTACGGCAACATCGACTACGACCAGACCGCCATGCTGTATGTGATGCGCGCGCAGAGCCTGAGCAATCTGGACGGATTGTACAGCTACTATTCCCTGTATCCGCAATACAGCCACGGCTTTGTTGCCACCGTGCCGATGTACACCCCCGCCGGGTCGGGAATGTACTTGACGGATGTTCAGGTCGACCCCGACAAACGCCAAGGCAGCGGGCAGGTGCTGCACGGGCAGGATGAATGGTTCACCTGCGATGTAAGCGCCGACGGCGAAGTGACCGTGCGCGCCCTGACCGACTATGTTACCCCTGACGGCGCTGTGACCTACCAGACCATGAAGGAATGGTACGAGTTGGGCGACAAGACCGAGTTTGCGGTCAGCGGCTGCTACAGCGATTACATCAAGCTGTATATGGGCAGCGTCGGGCAGGATTACGCACCCTATGTTTTTCTGCTGACCGAGGAAGGCGTTGTGGAGTACATCGACGTGCTGGCGGGCGCCCGCAGCGGCGAGATGGTCAACGGCGGACCGCTGTACGGCGTAAACGGCATTGTCCGGTTTGAGAGCGGCACCGCCTACGACACGGAATACCAGTCCGAATACACGACCGTGTACGGCATCACCCGCAGCGGCGAGCGCACGGATCTGATGCAGGCGGTCGCCGGCATCCGCCCGCTGAACATCAGCCCGCTGCTTGGCAGCTTTGCCAGCGAGCAGACCGGAACGTGGTTCAGCATTGCGGAGGATGCGCCCAATTTCTACACCGGCGTGTACCAGAACGGCACGCTGCAGCCCGCCGTGTGGGACGGCAGCATTGAATACTGCGGTATGGACAGCCGCGGCTGGATCTGCCGCATCTCGCAATACCGGATGGACATCGGACGCGCGGAGAGCGAAACCGTTGCCCTGATGCCGGACGATTACGTCGGCGTGAACGTAAAGCACCTCGGCGGGGAATCCATTTTGAACCTGCCGGAGGACGAGTTTGTATGGTTTGAGATGAACGAACCCTAAAATAATCGTTCATTTCTCAAAAAGATTCCCTCTTTCGGGTAGTAATGTAGGGCGCGTGTCTTGACCGCGCCGTACCGCTGGCTGCGCGCAGCGCATAAAATCGCGCCGAACGGCGCGCGGTTTCCCGATACATCGTGCTATCTGCCAGACTGCACGGAACGGTCAAGACCGTTCCCTACAAACCTACCGAAAGTTCGCAATTTTCCCATCAAGTTTATAGACAACTGA
>CAKTAS010000148.1:0-2227 GCA_934529095.1 uncultured Gemmiger sp.
TCGCATTTTTGGCTGAGGTCTTCCGCTTCCTGTTGCCTCGCCCACGTTGCATTACATATTGTATCAAAAATTTCGGCTTTTGTACACTCTTTTTTTAAAAAAGCCTTGCATTTTTCCCAACTTTCGACCCGAAATGTCGTCTGCGCAACGACAGTTATGGATTCTTGTTGCAAAATTTCGGGCAGCAATTTTTGCAGCTCCGGCAGGTCGGCAAAGACGCGCACCTTGCCGCTTGTATGCCCAACAATGCCTTTAACTTCGGGATGTTCGGCATCTCCCGCCACCAGAAGCAGCGCGCCTTTTTTGCCCGCAAGTTCTGCTATACGGTGTATCTTTGCAACAAAAGGACAGGTCGCATCGTGATACACTAGGCTGCGTGTGCTTATTTTTTCGTACACGTCGCTGGGAACGCCGTGGCTGCGGATGACGACCTCGTACCCGTCGGGAACAGCGTCCACATCGGCGCAGGTCAGCGCGCCCTTGGCCTCCAGATCGCCGACAACTTGGTTGTTGTGGATCAGCGGTCCCAAGGTGGCGACCTTGTGTCCCTGCTGCAAAAGGTCGTAGGTAAGTGTAACCGCGCGGTTCACGCCGAAGCAGAACCCTGCGGTTTTGGCTAAAATCACATTCATAGTTTTTCCTCACGTTCGGGAAGGGCGGTTGTTTCCTGCTGTTCCGGCGCGGCGGGCTGCTCTATGACAGGCTGCTCGATGACAGGCTGCACGGCGGGTTCCTCGGCAGGTTCCTCGGCGGGCTTCTCCGGCTCGGCGGGCGGCTCGATGGCGGGCTTTTCCTCGGCGGCGGGCAGGGCGGGGAAGGCGTTTTCTGCCAGAAGCTGCTCCAGATCATCGCGCAGGCGGTTTTTCATACGGCGCAGCGCGGCAATTTTGTGCGATGCATCGGTAACCTGCAATTCTGCGGCGGGGATCGGCTCGCCGAACACGATGCGGATCTTGCAGAACAGGTGCATTTTGCCGTCCTTGCTGCCGTAGATGATGCGGCAGGGTACCATATCGGCACCGGCGGCGCCGGCAATGACAAATGCACCGCTTTTCAAAACGCCCAGCTTGCCGGTTTTGGTGCGGGTGCCTTCGGGGAAAATCAACACACCTGTGCCGTTTTTACATTCTTCGGTCAGGCGCTCCAGCGTGACGGTATCGCCCTTGCCGCGGTCGATGGACACCGCGCCCATGCAGTGCAGAAACCAGCCCGCCAGCGGATTTTTAAACAGCTCCTCCTTGGCGGGGATGTACAGCCGCCGCCAGCTGAACACCTCGATCAGGATAAACACGGGGTCGAGGTTGGCGATGTGGTTGGCGGCAATGACGTAGGGGCGCCCGTCCTGCACGGACTTTAAATGGTCGCGCCCGATGACCTCAAACCGCCACAAAATGTGCGCCAGAACCCAGACGATGGGCAGCAAAATCCAATACAACAGCATACGTCCCGCCCCCTCAGATGCGTTCCAGAATGGTTTTTTTGAGCAGCGCAAAGGTCTGCTCGAAGTCGATGTCGCTGGAATCCACCAGCACGGCGTCCTGCGCCTGTTTCAGCGGGGCGACGGCGCGGTGGGTGTCCTGATAGTCGCGCTGCTGAATATCCGCCAGCACAGTGGCGAAATCGGCGGGCTGCCCTTTTTCTTCCAGCTCCTTGCGGCGGCGCTCGGCGCGGGCTTCGGGGCTGGCGGTCAGGAAAATTTTCACGGTGGCGTCGGGCAGCACCACGGTGCCGATGTCCCGACCGTCCATCAAAATATTTTGTCCCTTCGCCAAATTTCGCTGGGTGTCCAGCAAAAAGGCGCGCACGGCCGGGTGTGCCGACACCGCCGACGCCGCCATACCCACGGCTTCGGCGCGGATGTCGGTGCTGACGTCCTCGCCGTTGAGGTAGACGTGCTGTGCGCCGTCCTGCAATTGGATGCCCAGCTCGATGCCGGGCAGCAGCGCCTGCACCGCGTCGGCGTTTTTGGGGTCAACGCCGCGGCGCAGCGCGTACAGACCGATGGAGCGGTACATGGCGCCGGTATCGACGTAGATGTAGCCCAGCTCCTTTGCCAGCCGCTTGGCCAGCGTGGATTTGCCCGCCCCGGACGGACCGTCAATGGCGATGGAAACCATAGTTTTTTCTCCTTTGTGCGTATAAGATTTGGTTGTGCTTTTGCAAAATTGCGGGTCGGTTTGTAGGGGCGGTCATTGACCGCCCGTTGCAGCCATCCCGGCAATGCGAT
>CAKTAS010000149.1:0-2179 GCA_934529095.1 uncultured Gemmiger sp.
GCGCCATTCGGCGCGATTTAATGCGCTGCGCGCAGCCAGCGGTGCGGATGGGTCAAGACCCATCCCTACATTACTACCCGAAAAAGGGCGTTTTCGACAAACCGCACGGCGGGGTGGGGTCACCCCGCCCTACCGCTCCATCTCCCCACACAAAAAGGGCAGCCCGCAAGGGCTGCCCTTTTTGCATAGGTCTGTATGATGAAAACGGAGATTACTTGTTCTTTTCCTCGTCCAAGCGGTCGAGCAGGTCCCAGACGCCCAGCATATACTGGATGCCCAGGGCGCGGTCGTACTTGCCGTAGCCGGGGCGGCAGTTGCCGGGACCTTCCTCCCACAGCTGGCGGCCGTGGTCGGGGCGGATATAGCCCTCGTAGCCGCCGTCGTGGTAGGCGCGCAGGATCTCAATGATGCCGGTTTCGCCGCAGCAATCGCGGTGGGCGGCCTCGCTGAAATCGCCGTTGTCGAAGTGGTGGATGTTGCGGATGTGGGCAAAGGCGATGCGGTCGCAATGCTTGCGCACGATCTCGGCAACGTTGTTGTTGGGGTCGGCGTTCAGGCTGCCGCTGCACAGGGTCAGACAGTTGTACGGGTCGTCCACCATGGACAGGAAACGGTCGATGTTCTCGGCGTTGGTCAGCAGGCGGGGCAGACCAAAGATATCCCACGGGGGATCGTCCATATGGATCGCCATCTTGACGTCGCACTCGCGGCAGGTGGGCATCAGCGCTTCGAGGAAGTACTTCAGGTTATCCCACAGCTTCTCCTTGGTGACGGGGGCGTATGCCTTGAACAGCTCGTCCAGCTTCGCCATACGCTCCGGCTCCCAGCCGGGGAAGGTCATATTGTACTTCTCAGTGAAGTCCAGGATGTACTTTGCCATTGCCTTGTAGTCGTCCTGGATCATATCCTTCTGATAGAACAGGGCGGTGGAGCCGTCACCCACGGGGTGGAACAGGTCGGTGCGGGTCCAGTCAAAGATGGGCATAAAGTTGTAGCAGATGACCTTGACACCGAACTTGGACAGGTTGCGGATGCACTGCTTGTAGTTTTCGATGTACTTGTCGCGGGTGGGCAGACCGATCTTGATGTCGTCATGGACATTGACGGACTCGACAACGTCGCCGTTGAAGCCGTACTCGTGCAGCTGGTCCATAACTTCCTTGATTTCGGACTCCTCCCAGACTTCGCCGGGCATCTTGTGATGCAGCGCCCAGACGATGCTGGTAACACCGGGGATTTGCTTGATGTCGCGCAGGGTGATGGGGTCGTTGCCCTCACCGTACCAGCGCCAACCCATTTGCATTGGCATAGGGGCCTCCTTGTATTTTAAAATTTTGTTTATCCGATCGTGCGCCGTGCGGCGCGGGGTCCTGCGTTGTTTTAGCCTACAAATCAGCCGTTCAGGGCGTCGTGCAGGGTCTTGCGGACAGCACCGGCACCGGCGATCTCTGCCTTGAAGTATGCCTTGATCTTGTCAGCCAGCACGGTCTTGGTCAAATCGCTGCCGAAGATGGAAGCGTTGGACAGGATGCCGTCCAGCTGGTCGGTGACGGTTTCGGGCTTGCCGAACTCGATGCCGGCGAGCTTTGCCTGCAGGTCGTCCTTCAGCGGGTCGGCGGAAACCTCAAAGGCGTTGCCGTTGTCGTCGATGGCGAGCAGGTAGCGCAGCCAACCGGCGATGGCGAGAGGAATGGAAACCAGCGTGTTCAGGTCACGACCCTCGGCGACGTAGCTCTTGATGGTTTCGCCAAAGCGGATGCCGACCTTCTGGGAGGTATCGGTGGCGATACGCTGGGGTGCGTCGGGCATAAAGGGGTTGGGCAGGCGCTGCTCAACGACCTCGTCGATGAACGCCTTGGGGCTCATAATTTTGGGGTCAACGACAACGGGCAGACCCTCGACATAGCCCAGACGCTTGATGAGGGCGACGATGTCGGCGTCCTTCATCTCATCGCAGATCAGGGTGTAGCCCAGCATGCAGCCATAAACGCTCATGGCGGTGTGCAGGGGGTTCAGGCAGGTGGTGACCTTCATGCGCTCGGTCTTGTTGACGGTGTCGCGGTCGGTCATATAGACGCCCGCCTTTTCCAGCGCGGGGCGACCGTTGGGGAACTTGTCCTCAACAACCAGATACTGCGGGCGCTCGGCGTTGACGAACGCGGCAATGAAGGTGTTCTTG
>CAKTAS010000150.1:0-2089 GCA_934529095.1 uncultured Gemmiger sp.
AGCTTTGTGCAGGTGGTTTCGCTGGTCATCCCCGCGATGCCGGTGCAGCTGGCGGCGGGGCTTGTCTACGGTCCGTGGAAGGGCTTTGTGACCAGCTTTTCGGCGTCGGCACTGGCAAATTTTGCCGTGTTTATGCTGGCGCGGCGGCTTTCCCGCGTGATTTTGCGGCTGGCGGCGGGGCATCCCAAGCTGGCGGCGCGGCTGAACAGCATCCGCAACAGCCGCGACCCGTGGTTTTACACGATTCTGGCGTTTATCACGCCGGGGCTGCCCAACGGGCTGATCCCCTACGCCGCCGCCAACGCCGGGATGCGCCCCGCGCATTTTGCGGCTGCCATTCTGCTGGCATTGCCGGTGCCCACCCTGCTGACCTGCCTGGCGGGCAGCTTTTTGCTGACGGGGGATTGGCACATTACCGTGCTGATCGAAGCCGGGCTGTTCACCTGCGTGGGGCTGCTGTTTTACAAGCGCAATGCGGTGATCGCATGGGCGCGGCGCACCCTGAAAAAGAACGGGTAGTTTTTGGGGGCTTGCCCCCTGCATGATAAAGAAGAAGGAGAATTTTCAATGACTGCTGCAAAAACGAAGGACATGGGGTCCGGCAGTGTAGCAAAGCTGCTGCTGCAGCTGGCGCTGCCCGCCGTGGTGGCGCAGGTGGTAAACCTGCTGTACAACATCGTGGACCGCATTTACATCGGGCATATGGCGGAGGTAGGCGCCGCCGCGCTGACCGGCGTGGGGCTGTTTACCCCCATCCTGATGCTGCTGACCGCCTTTGCCATGCTGTGCGGCGCGGGCGGTGCGCCCCGCGCTGCCATTGCCATGGGACGCGGCGACAACGACGCTGCCGAACAGATTATGGCAAACTGCTTTACGCTGCTGCTGATTCTGGCTGCCGTGCTGACCGCCGTGTTTTACTTTGCCGCGCCGAGTTTGCTGGTGATGTTCGGTGCCAGCGCCAACACCCTGCCCTTTGCGCTGGACTACGCGCGCATCTACATTTTGGGCAGCGTGTTTGTGCTGGTGGTGCTGGGTATGAACCCCTTTGTGACCACGCAGGGCTTTGCCGCGTTCAGTATGCTGACGACGGTCATCGGCGCGGTGTGCAACATTATTCTGGACCCCATCTTTATTTTTGTGCTGGATATGGGCGTGCGCGGCGCTGCCACCGCCACCGTGCTGAGCCAAGCCGTGGGCGCCGTGTGGGTGCTGCGATTTTTAACGGGTAAGCGCACAAAATTAAAGCTGCGCGCCCAAAATATGCCGCTGCGCAGCAAGGTGCTGCTGCCCTGCCTTGCCTTGGGTGTTTCGACCTTTGTTATGATCTCGACCGAGAGCGTTTTGTCCATCAGCTTTAACGCCAGTCTGGCGCGCTACGGCGGCGATCTGGCGGTGGGCGCTATGACCATTTTAACCAGCGTGACCCAGCTGCTGAATATGCCGCTGCAGGGCATCTGCCAGGGCGGTCAGCCGCTGATGAGCTTTAACTTCGGCGCAGGCAAGCCCGACCGCGTCAAAAAGGCGTTTTACCTGCAATTCGGCTGCTGCGTGGGGCTGTCCGCCGTGTTCTGGGCGATCAGTATGCTGGCGCCGCAGGTGTTTGCGGGCATCTTTACCACCGACGCCGAGCTGGTCAACTACACCGCGTGGGCGATGCGCATTTATATGGCGGGCATTTTCTCCTGCGGGTTCCAAGGCTGCTGCCAGCAGAGCTTTGTAGCGCTGGGGCAGGCGAAGATCAGCCTGTTTATGGCGTGCCTGCGCAAGCTGATTTTGCTGATCCCGCTGATTTTCATCCTGCCGACCTTTATCCCCAACAAGGTGTTTGCGGTGTTCCTTGCCGAGCCGATCAGCGATATTCTGGCAGCACTGGTCACCAGCATTGCGTTCTTTACCCGCTTTAACAAAATTCTGGCAGACGAAACGCCTGTGCAGAGTTAAGAGTTTAGAGTTTAGAGTTTAGATACGGTGTGTCCGCGCACGCGGACACATTATTTATAGGTTGCCCTGTAGGGCGGGGTGACCCCACCCCGCCGGGGAATCGTGCGGTTGACGTAATTTGCCGATTCGGTTGTAGGGGCGAGCATTG
>CAKTAS010000151.1:0-2021 GCA_934529095.1 uncultured Gemmiger sp.
GATGCTGCTTACAAAACGCCGTTTGGCGCGGTGCCTGCCGGGCAGGAGGTCACGCTGCATCTGACCGTGCCGGAGGGAATGGGCTATGTGGACCCGCATCTGGTGCTGACCAAGGACCGCGAACAGCCCGTGCATTACCGTATGCACTTTGACGGGCAGACCCCGCAGGTCAACCATTTCAGCATCACGGTGGCGCCGGGCACATCCGGGCTGTACTTCTACTATTTTGATTTGTACACCGATTTCCGCAAAATTTTCCGCGGCGCGGACAACGAGGGCGTGCTGAGCTGGACGGGCGGCGACTGCTGGCAGCTGACCGTGTATGAGCCGGACTTCAAAACCCCCGACTGGTTCAAAAACGGTACGATGTACCAGATCTTCCCCGACCGCTTCTGCGAGGGCGTTCCCGACAAGCCGATGCCCTTTGCGGACCGCATCTACCGCGCCGACAAAACCGGCGAGCCGTATTTCTGGCCCACCGAGTGGGACGACGGCTATCTGAATATGGACTACTACGGCGGCGATTTTGCGGGTATCCAGCAAAAACTGCCGTACCTGCGCGATTTAGGCGTGACCTGCATCTATCTGAACCCCATCTTTGAGGCGCACGCCAACCACCGCTACAACACGGCAAACTACCTCAAGGCGGACCCGCTGCTGGGTACCAACGAGGAATTTGCCGCCCTGTGCGCGGCGGCAGCCAAGCAGGGCATCCGCATCATTCTGGACGGCGTGTTCAGCCATACCGGCTCGGACTCGGTGTATTTTAACCGCGAAGGTCGCTACGGACCGGGCGGCGCCTACCGTGACCGCAGCTCCCCCTACCGCAGCTGGTACGATTTTGATTCGGGCTATCCCGGCGGCTACCGCAGCTGGTGGGGCTTTGAAACCCTGCCCGAAGTGCAGGAGGAGGACCCCTCCTATGCGGAGTTTGTCTGCGGCAAGGGCGGCGTCATTGATACGTGGCTCAACCTCGGCGCGTCGGGCTTCCGGCTGGACGTGGCGGACGAGCTGCCCGACGATTTCATCGAAAAAATTCGTACTGCCGTTAAATCTCACGGCGAGGACAAGCTGCTTTTGGGCGAAGTGTGGGAGGACGCCACCACCAAGGAGGCGTTCGGTCGCCGCCGCACCTACCTGCGCGGCAAGGGGCTGGACAGCGTGATGAACTACCCGTTCCGCAACGCGACGCTGTGCTACCTGCGCGGGGCAAGCGCCGCCGCCGTGGCAGGGGAGCTGATGTCCATCTGCGAAAATTACCCCGCCCCGGCGCTGAACTGCGCGATGAATTTCCTGTCCACCCACGACACCGAGCGCGCGCTGACCGCCATTGCGGGCGAGCCTGCCAACGGGCGCGATCGCAACTGGCAGAGCAAGCGCCGCATTTCGCCCATGGAAATGGACGATGCTGTGCATAAATTGCTGTTGGGCTATGCGATGATCTACACGCTGCCGGGCGTACCGTGCGTTTACTACGGCGACGAGATCGCCATGCAGGGCTACCGCGACCCCTTCAACCGCGCGTTTTACGATTGGAATTCCACCGAGCAGCGGCTGCGCGGACCCTTGGCGACGCTGGCACGCCTGCGCCGCGAGTGCGATGCCTTTGACGGCGGGCGGTTGGAGATCGTTTCTGCCAAGGGCGATGTTTTGCATTACCGCCGCATCGGCAAGACCCAGACGGCGGAAATTATCCTGAACCGCGGGCGGCATCTGATTGCCGAGCAGGCGTTCGGCAAATTTGCCGAGGTCAACCCCGGCGGGTTCACGGTTTTGGTGGAGGAAAACCACCCCGAACACGTGGGGTATTTTTCGGTGTATTAAAGCGTCTGCCCGGTATGTGTACTTTCTTTGGATGCCCAAAGAAAGTACCAAAGAAAGGCGCCGCTACTTCCGAGGCGCGGGGCACGGCCAGGGGGACCCGTCCCCCTGGACCCCCAAAGTTGTGGGTCGCGGACGGGCGGGGCTAAAAAATCGTCAAGACACATTTTTTGACGCCCCGCCCACCCGCTCCCATCTTA
>CAKTAS010000152.1:0-1991 GCA_934529095.1 uncultured Gemmiger sp.
CTGGCCGCTTACGGCAGCGGCGTGCGCCGTACCATCAAGGGCGGCACCGGCTCCGGCGAGGTAAATTCGCGTTACAGCGTTTCTATTGAGGAAGGGCTGCGGGACGCGGGCTTTACCCTGACCGGCGCAGACTGGCACACCGGCTACGAGCAGGTGCGAAAAAATGCACACAAAGCCTTTTTGGCACAGCTGAAAAAGGACGCCAAAGCCGCCAAGCTGAACTACATTATTTACGGCATGGGCAAGGTCATGCCGGAGCCGGAATATGACCTGCCGCTGAACGCTGAGGGCGACGCTGCCATTTACGTTGTTTCCCGCATTTCCGGCGAGGGCAACGACCGCGCACCGCTGAAGGGCGATATCCGTCTGACGGATTCCGAGGTGCGGGACATTCTGGCGCTGGACAAAAAATTCAGCCGTTTTATGCTGGTGCTGAACGTCGGCGGCGTGGTGGACCTTTCCCCCGTTATGAGCGTGCGCAACATCCTGCTGCTGTCCCAGCTGGGGGTCGAAACCGGCAGTGCGCTGGCGGATATCCTGCTGGGCAAAGCCAACCCCTCCGGCAAGCTGACGACCACTTGGGCAGCCTTTGAAAACTACCCCGCCATGCCCGACTTTGAGGACATGAACGAAACCCGCTACCGCGAGGGCATCTATGTCGGCTACCGCTACTTTGATACCTTCGGCAAAAAGGCGCTGTTCCCGTTCGGATACGGGCTTTCCTACACGGAGTTCCGCCTTGGCTCCCCGGAGGTGGAGGTAAACGGTGCGCAGGTCACTGTGCGTACCACCGTGGAAAATATCGGCACCATGGCGGGGCGGCAGGTCGTGCAGGTGTATCTGAGCAAGCCTGCCGTCAAGCTGGATGAACCCAAGCAGGAGCTTTGCGCCTTTGCCAAAACGCGCGAGCTTGCCCCCGGCGAAACGCAGACCCTTACCTGCAGCTTCGCCCTGCCGGAGATGGCAGCCTATGACGCCGGAACCGCCGCGTACCTGCTGGAAGCGGGCGATTATCTGGTTCGCGTCGGCGTAAGCAGTGCCGAAACCGCCCCTGCCGCTGTGCTGCATCTGGACAAAACCGTCACGACCCTGCTGGTCAAAAATGTGCTGGGCAGCACGGATTTCACCGATCTTGCCCACCCCGCCGCCCCGATCCAGCGCCCGGAAAATGTTCCGGTTCTTGAGTTGGATGCCGCCGCACTCAGCGGCGCAGCCGTTGCCTATGACCGCCCCGAAGAAATTTTACCCGAGGTGGACGCCCTGAGCAAAGAGGACGCCGCCCTGCTTTTGATCGGCGATTTTGACCCGAATGCCAAGGGATTCGCCTCGATGATCGGCACGGCGGGTCGCCATGTCTGCGGCGCAGCGGGCGAAAGCTGCGGCAAGGTCAAGGACTTTTCCCCCATGATCATGGCGGACGGTCCTGCCGGTCTGCGCCTTGCGAAGGAGTATTTTGAGGACGCCAAGGGCAAGCACGCTGTCGGCAATGCCTCAATGCCGGATTCGATCACCGAAATGCTGTCCGGTCCGATGAAATGGGTGATGAGCCTGATCGGCGGCAGCGGCAAGCCGAAGCGCGGCTGTGAAATCAAGACCCAATACTGCACCGCCATCCCCATCGGCACCGCGCTGGCGCAGAGCTTTGACACGGAATTTGTGCAGCAGTGCGGCGACATTGTCGGCGAGGAGATGGAGCGTTTCGGCGTGCATCTGTGGCTCGCCCCGGCGCTGAACATCCACCGCTCCATCCGATGCGGACGCAACTTTGAATACTACTCCGAGGATCCGCTTGTTTCCGGCAAGATGGCAGCCGCTATGACGCGCGGCGTGCAGGCGCACAAGGGCCGCGGCACGACCATCAAGCACTATGCTGCCAACAACAAAGAGTACAACCGCACCCGCAACAACAGTATAGTTTCCGAGCGCGCCATGCGTGAAATTTACTTAAAGGGCTTCGGCATCTGCGTGCGGGAGTCCCAGCCCAAGGCGGT
>CAKTAS010000153.1:0-1926 GCA_934529095.1 uncultured Gemmiger sp.
GCCGACGACATTTACGCCGAAGCAAAGGCAATCAACGACCAGCGCGCACAAGCCGAGGGCGAAGCCGTGGTGGAGGATACCTCCGCCGAGGAAAGCCAGGCGGAATAACCCATGAAATGCACGATCCTACACGATTTACCCGGGCGGCTGCGGGTGCATCTTTGCTGCGGACGGATGACGCTGCAGCAGGCAGATGTGCTGGAATACTACCTGCTGGCTGTAGACGGCGTGCAAAGCGTCAAGGTCTTTGACCGCACGCAGGACGCCATTGTGGTGTATGCGGCTGACCGGAAAAATCTCATTCAGGCGCTGGCGCGCTTTTCCTTTGCCAAGGCAGAAAAGTGCAGCCTTGTGCCGGAGCATACCTCCCGCGCGCTGAACCGGGAATTTGAGGACAAGCTGGCGGACACCGTCATACGGCGGTGCATTTCCAAGCTGTTTCTGCCGCTGCCCGTAACCTCGGCGCTGGCGGTGGTTCGCTCCGTAAAATATATCCGCGAGGGTATTTCGGCGCTGTGGCATCGTCAGCTGTCGGTCGCCGTGCTGGACGCCACCGCCGTAACGGTATCCCTTGTGCGGGGCGATTTTTCCACCGCCGGTTCGGTTATGTTTATGCTGCGGCTGGGCGAACTTTTGGAGGACTGGACGCACAAGAAATCCGTGGCGGACCTTGCCAGTGCCATGAGCCTGCAGGTAGACAGCGTGTGGCAGCAGGTAAACGGCACCGAGGTGCTGACCAAGGTAAACGACATCCGCCCCGGCGACCGCATTGTGATACGCACCGGCGGTATGATCCCGCTGGACGGGCGCGTAGCCGAGGGCGAAGCGCTGGTGAGCCAAGCCTCGCTGACCGGCGAATCCCTGCCGGTGTCCAAGCGTCCCGGCAGCCCTGTTTTTGCCGGAACCGTGGTGGAGGAAGGCGAATGTATCGTCTGCGTGGAAAAGGCAGTCGGCAGCGGACGCTATGACCGTGTCGTGCGGATGATCGAGGAATCGGAAAAGCTGAAATCCACCGCCGAGGACAAGGCATCCCGTATGGCAGACAAGCTGGTGCCCTATACGCTTGGCGGCACAGCCGTCACCTACCTGCTGACCCGCAATATGACCAAAACGCTGGCAGTCCTGATGGTGGATTTTTCCTGCGCACTCAAGCTGGCCATCCCCATTGCGGTGCTGTCCGCCATGCGGGAAAGCAGCGGGCAGCGCATCTCTGTCAAGGGCGGGCGCTTTCTGGAGTCCGTTGCCAAGGCGGACACCATCGTATTCGATAAGACCGGCACGCTGACCTATGCCGCGCCGAAGGTTGCCCAAATCGTACCCTTTGGCGGGCAGAACGAAGCCGAAATGCTGCGGCTTGCCGCCTGCTTGGAGGAACACTATCCCCATTCCATGGCAAACGCCGTGGTCGAGGAGGCAAAGCGGCGCGGGCTGGCGCACGAGGAATATCATTCTCAGGTGCAGTATGTGGTGGCGCACGGGATTTCCAGCAGGGTGGAGGGCAAAAAAGTCCTCATCGGCAGCGCCCACTTCGTCTTTGAGGACGAGGGCTGCCGCATTCCGCAGGGGGAACAGGCAAAATTCGATGCCCTGTCCGACGCCTTTTCTCACCTGTATCTCTGCATAGACGGTGCGTTGGCGGCGGTTCTCTGCATCCACGACCCGCTGCGCCGCGAAGCGCGCGATGCCATTCGAGCGCTGCACAGCTGCGGTTTTTCCAACGTGGTCATGATGACCGGCGACAACCGCCGCACGGCAGAAGCTGTCGCCGCCGAGGTGGGCGTGGACGCGGTTTACGCCGAGGTCCTGCCGGAGGACAAAGCTGCCTTTATCCGCAGCGAAAAAGCCAAGGGGCATACTGTCCTTATGGTGGGCGACGGCGTGAACGACTCCCCTGCTTTGTCGGAGGCAGATGCCGGCATTGCCATT
>CAKTAS010000154.1:0-1912 GCA_934529095.1 uncultured Gemmiger sp.
CCCCCACCCTACCATGTATAAAGGAGCATTGCCGTGGCATCTTCGCACAAAAAATATCAAACGCTGATGAGCAATACCCTGCTGTTTGCCATTTCCAACTTCAGCTCCAAGCTGCTCAGCTTTTTTATCCGCCCCTACCTCAGCTACGCGCTGGACACCCCCGACATTATGGGCGTTTCCAGCCTGCTGCAGCAGGCAACCAACCTGCTGATCCCCGTCGTCAGCCTGGGCGTGGCGTATGCGGTCATCCGCTTCGGGCTGGACAAATCGATCAACAAGGACAGCGTCTTTGTCAACGGCGCGGCGACGATCAGCGTCGGCTTCTGCATTTTGCTGCTGGCGATGCCGCTGGTTCGGCTGATACCCAACGCCGCCGAATACCTGCCGTTTTTGTACCTTTGCGTGCTGGCAAGCTGCCTGCGCACGCTGTGTACGCAGTTTATCCGTTCGCGGCTGCTCAACCGGCTTGTGGCACTGGACGGCGTTCTGACAACGCTCAGCTTGCTGATTTACTACCTTGTATTTTTGACGGTGTTCAAAATGGGCGCCACGGGCTTTTTGCTTGCCAACGCCATGGCGGATCTGACCAGTATGGTGTTCGTCTTTTTCGCCGGCAAATGCTACCAATATTTTGACGTTAAAGCGTTTGATTTGCCCCTGTGGAAGGATATGCTGCGCTACTGCCTGCCCATGATCCCCGCGTCCATCAGCTTTTGGATCATCAACGCCAGCGATATGTTTTTTGTGCAGGCGCTGTGCGAGGGGTACGAAGGGCGCACCGGCAACCACTGGGTGGGGCTGTTGTCGGCGGGGTATTTTCTGCCGCAGGTCATCACCATTCTGGGTACGATTTTCTATGAAGCGTGGCAGCTTTCCGCCGTGACCGAGGAAGCCGACCGTCAGGTGTTTTTCAGCAAGGTGTTCCGCATTTACGCCAGCGTGATGTTCTGCGGCGTGGCGGGCATCATTATGCTGTGCCAGATCATGATGCGCGTGTTTAAAGCCAGCTACTTTGAAGCATGGACTTTTGTGCCATTTTTGACGCTTTGCTCCATGTGTACCTGCCTGAACCAATTTTTAAACAGCATCTATGTGGTGTACAAGCGCAGCACCGGCTCGCTGGTCACGATGCTGTGCGGCGCGGTGGTCAACCTGATTTTGAACTACCTGTTTATCCAGTGGTTCGGACCTTGGGGCGTGACCCCCGCCAGCTTTATCAGCCTGATGCTGGTGTTTATCCTGCGCGCCTACTCCACGCGCGGCCTGCTGGATATGGACTTCCACCCCGCGTGGATTCTTTTGAACCTTGCCCTGGTGCTGGGCGAAATTTGGTTTATGTTCAACGTCGAGCATTGGGCGCTGCCGGTCGTTGCCATCACGGCGGCGGTTTGCGCGCTGAACCTGCGTGAGATTTTCAGTATGCTGGATAAGCTGCTGGGACGGTTTTTGAAAAAGAGTAAGTAAGCGTTTTTGTAAAAAGTTTTCCCCCGGGGTGTTGAAAACCCCGGGGGAAATTTTTGTGCAGAGTTAAGAGTGGAGAGTTTAGAGTTTAGATTTGGTGTGTCCGCTAAGCGGACACATTTTTATTTTATTGCGCCGTGGAATCGTGTGATTAACGCAATTTTCCGATTCGGTTGTAGTGCGATTTTTACGATATATCGTAATATTCTGGTGGCTGCAACGGACGGCATAGTAGCCGTGCCTACGGAGTACCCGTTATATTGTTGCAACCGTAAGGCGGCAAGGAGGGGTCAAGACCCCTCCCTACGAATAATCGGGAGATAGGCAGTTATAAACAAAGCACCTATTTCCGGCAGGTTTGTAGGGAACGGTCTTGACCGTTCCGTGCGGTTTACCCGTCATATCGCAATATCCGGATGGCTGCAACGGGCGGCATATATGCCGCCCCTAC
>CAKTAS010000155.1:0-1858 GCA_934529095.1 uncultured Gemmiger sp.
AAAACTATACAAAACGTATAACTACCCCTAAAATTATACAAAAAGTCCATAACTTAAATAAAGCCCCCGAAAATCGGGAGCTTTTATACAAAATGTTGAAGTTTTGGGGTCGTTTTACAAATAGCTCATTTCTTCCCGGCGCTGGGTGACAAGGGCGGGATTATCCAGCACGGCACCCGCGCCCAGCGCCACGCAGTCCAGCGGGCTTTCGGCAATATGGACGTCAATGCCCGTTTCGTTGCGGATCAGGGTATCCAGCCCGCGCAGCAGCGCACCGCCGCCCGAAAGCATAATGCCCCGGTCAATGATGTCGCTGGAAAGCTCGGGCGGGGTGGATTCCAGTGTGTCCTTGATGGCATCCACGATGCGCATCAGGCAGTCGGACATAGCATCGCGCACCTCGTCGGAGCGGATCATAATATCCTTGGGCAAGCCGTCCACCAAGTTGCGCCCCTTGATTTCCATACCGGTTTCGGGGTCCTGCGGGCAGGCGGAGCCGATTTCGATTTTAATTTGCTCGGCGGTGCGCTCGCCCACCAGCAGGTTGTATTTGCGCTTGATAAAGGCAATGATGCTCTGATCCAGCGCGTCGCCGGCGCAGCGCACGCTGCGGCTGGACACGGTACCCGACAGGCTGATGACGGCAACCTCGGCAGTGCCGCCGCCGATATCCACGATCATACTGCCCACGGCGTCGGTGGTGGGCAGACCCGCACCGATGGCGGCTGCCATCGGCTCCTCGATGACGGTGACCTGACGCGCACCCGCCTTGGCGGCAGCCTGACGCACGGCGCGGCGCTCGACCTCGGTGACGCCGGACGGCACGCAGATGACCACGCGCGGATGCGCCAGCAGCGGGTTGCCGCAGGCCTGGCGGATAAAGCTTTGCAGCATGGCGGCGGTGATGTCAAAGTCCGCAATAACGCCGTCCTTTAAGGGGCGCACCGCCACAATGGAGCCGGGTGCGCGCCCGATGACCGCCTTGGCTTCCTTGCCGACGCAGCGCACGCGCAGCTCGTCGGTGCGCGGGTCAACCGCGACAACGCTTGGCTCGCGCATGATGATGCCGCGCCCTTTCATGTACACAAGGGTATTGGCGGTACCCAGATCAATGCCGATGTCTTTGGTAAACATAGTGCGAAATCTCCCGATAAATCGTGTAAAAAACTGCTGAATGCGTCCCATGGCGTCCTCCCCAAAAGCGGGGCGGCACCATCAGCCAAGGCGCTGCAGCAGCGCGGCGGTGCGGTAAACGGGCAGCCCCATAATGTTGTAGTAGCAGCCCTCTATGCCGGTACACCACAGCGCGGCGTGTCCCTGAATGGCGTAGCCGCCCGCCTTGTCGTAGGGTTCGGGCGTGCGCACATAGCGCAGCAGGTCGGCTTCTTCAATAGGGGCAAAGTGTACGGTGGTGGTTTCGGCACAGGCAAGTTTGCGCCCGCCGCGGCAGACACAGACCCCCGTGTGTACCTTGTGGCTGCGCCCCGAAAGCGCGCGCAGCATACGCAGGGCGTCGGCTTCGTCGCGCGGCTTGCCGAAAACTGCGCCGTCACATTCGACCACGGTGTCAAACCCGCAGACGGTGTCCGACGGGTGGGCAGCGGCGACAGCTTCCGCCTTGGCGGTGGCAAGGCTTTGTGCCAGATGCGCCGGGGTGTCGGCTGCGATCTCGCTTTCGTCCACACCGGAGGTGATGACGGTGTAGTCTTGGGTGATCAGCGCCATAAGCTCACGGCGGCGCGGGCTGCCCGAGGCTAAAATCAAGGACATAGAGAGGTGCTTCCTTTCCAAATCAGTATACAGGGGTGGGGGTGTCGAAACGGCGCGAGGCGGGGCGAGGCTGGAAAATTTTGGTAAT
>CAKTAS010000156.1:0-1779 GCA_934529095.1 uncultured Gemmiger sp.
GCGGGCGGGGCATGCCCCGCCCCTACCGCGCGAAATATTTTTATTGCCCCGTAGGGCGGGGTGACCCCACCCCGCCGTGCAAATTGTGTGGTTGACGCAATTTGCCGATTCGGTTGTAGGGGCGAGCATTGCTCGCCCGTGCGGTTTGCCCGGTATATCGTAATATCCGGGTAGCTGCAACGGGCGGTCAATGACCGCCCCTACGTGTACTCAACTTTCTTTATAATATGCCCGCGCGGCGGGCATACCTTATCTAAACTCTTAACTCTCCACTCTCAACTCTCCCAACGAGGTGTCCTATGTCCTCCTCCAACTTCAACCCCTATACCACCCGGCAATCTATGATCGCGCCGGACTATGAGGTCTACCGCTACCGCTCGGCGTATATGAACGAGGTCGAGCTGCACCACCACGACTTTTACGAAATCTATCTGCTGCTGCGCGGTCGGGTGGAATATATCGTGGAAAACCAAATCTACCGCGTGCGCCCCGGCGACTGGATGCTCATCAGCCCGCTGGAGCTGCATCAGGCGCGCATCGCCACCGACGCCGATGCGTATGAGCGCATCGTTTTGTGGATCCGCCGCTCCTATCTGGAAAGTCTGTCCACCCCGCGCACCAGCCTGACCCGCTGCTTTGACACCTCCGTTTCGGGGCATACCAACCTGATCCGCCTGCCCGGCACATCGGGCGCGCAGCTGCGCAGCACCGTCGAACGCCTGTGCGCCGCCAAGGCACAGCAGGACTACGGCAGCGACTTGCTGGCGCAGGGTGCGCTGATGGAGCTGCTGGTCGGGCTGAACCGCGCCGCCGCGGACCGCGCCGACATCCACCCCGCCGGCACCAGCGACCAGGTCGTGGACGCCGTGCTGCACTATATCAACGAGCATTACAGCGAGCCGCTGACGCTGGACCTTTTGGCAGAAAAGTTTTTTATCAGCAAATATCACCTGCTGCGCAAGTTCGACGCGCAGGTGGGAACCACGGTGCATCGCTATATTTTGCAAAAGCGCCTGCTGAACGCCAAGCAGCTTCTGGCGGGCGGCGTGCTGCCCAACGAGGTCTGCCAATACTGCGGCTTTGGCGATTACGCCAACTTTTACCGCGCCTTCAAGGCGGAGTACAACCAGACCCCGCGCCAATATGTGCAGAGCCTGCGGCGATAAATTCCGCTTGCATCTTGCCCAAAAAGCGAGTACAATGTTCAAAACGAAAGGGGAACGTATGGCTGAACAGCGGGTTTCTGCGGGCATCGCCTACACGCTGACGCGGCGGCGGGTGCGCAATATCAATCTGCGCGTCCGGGCTGACGGCTCGGTTGCCGCCAGCGCCCCCACACGTCTGGCGGTAAAATGGGTGGATGCCTTTGTTGCCTCCCGCGCCGATTGGGTGCGCGCCGCGCAAGCCCGCGCTGCCCGCCGCGCCGCTGCCGAACAGCAGCAAAATGACGCATTACCGTCCAAAGAGGACGCGCTTGCCCAAATTACCGCGCTGTGCCGCGCCTACTATCCGCAGTTTGCCGCCGTTTGCCCCCGCGGGCAGATGCCCAAAATTGCCGTGCGCGATATGCGCACCCGCTGGGGTTCCTGCAGCCTGAAAACCGGCACGCTGGCGTTTGCGCGGCGGCTTTGTGTAATGCCGCCTGCCGCGCAGGAATATGTTGTGGTACACGAGTTTTGCCATTTTTCCCACCCCGACCACAGCCCCGCCTTTTGGGCGGCGGTGGCGCAGGTGCTGCCGGATTACAAGCAGCGCCAACGCCTGCTGAAAATGGGGTAG
>CAKTAS010000157.1:0-1715 GCA_934529095.1 uncultured Gemmiger sp.
CCCGTAAAAGGGCTTTTTACAACAAAGCGGGTGTCCGCCGTAGGGCGGACACCCGCTTTGTTTACCATAGCAAAATTACATCAGACTGCGGTACAGTGCTTCGATCTCCTCGACGCTGGTGTCGCGGGGGTTGCCCGGGCAGCAGGCATCGGCGAAAGCGGACTCGGCGAGGAAGTGAACGTCCTCTTCCTTCAGGATGCCCTTGAGATCGGTGGGGATGCCCACGTCGGCGCTCAGCTTCTTGACGGCGGCGATGGTGGCATCGGCAGCCTCGGCGTCGTTCATCTCGTCAATGCCGACAACGCCCATTGCCTTGCCGACAGCGCGGTAACGCTCGCCCGCAACGTCCTTGTTGTACACCAGACCCGTGGGCAGGATGATGGCGCATGCCACGCCGTGGGGGGTGTCATACAGGGCGGACAGACCGTGCGCCATACTGTGCACAATGCCTAAGCCCACGTTGGAGAAGCCCATACCGGCAATGTACTGACCCAGTGCCATACCCTCGCGTCCTTCGGGGGTGTTGGCAACGGCGCCGCGCAGGTTCTCGGCAATCAGCTTGATGGCTTCCAGATGGAACATATCGGAGATGGTGCAGTGACCCTTGGTGATGTAACCCTCGATGGCGTGGGTCAGGGCGTCCATACCGGTGGCAGCGGTCAGACCCTTGGGCATACTGGACATCATATCGGGGTCAACGACAGCGACCTCGGGGATGTCGTTGGTGTCAACGCAGACGAACTTGCGCTTTTTCTCGACATCGGTGATGACGTAGTTGATGGTGACCTCGGCAGCGGTGCCGGCGGTGGTGGGCACGGCGATGGTGAACACGGCGTGCTTCTTGGTGGGGGCAACACCCTCCAGGCTGCGGACATCGGCAAACTCGGGGTTGTTGATGATGATGCCGATCGCCTTGGCGGTATCCATGGAGGAGCCGCCGCCGATGGTCACGATGCAGTCCGCCTCGGCAGCCTTAAAGGCAGCCACGCCGTCCTGTACGTTCTGGATGGTGGGGTTGGGCTTGATCTCGCTGTAGACAGCGTAGGCAAAGTTGGCAGCGTCCAGCAGGTCGGTGACCTTTTTGGTGACGCCGAACTTGATCAGGTCAGGGTCAGAGCAGACAAAGGCTTTCTTGTAGCCGCGGGCGGTCAGTTCGGGAACGATGTTCTCGATCGCGCCGTGACCATGGTAGGAAATGGTGTTCAAAACAATGCGACTTGCCATAATAATATCTCCTTTTTTTATCCGGCAAAACGCCGGGTTTTTCCTTGGATAGTCTTAGTATAGCGTACCGGGCAAGCGGTTTCCATCTGTAAAATCTGCGCAGACTTTGTGAAAATTCTAGTGAACCTCGGCGGTTTCCGGCTGCGGCTCCGGCTCGCCGGCGGGCAGGGCGTGACCAAAGGCGGGTACATACAGATACCGGCGGATGATGAAAATCAGGGCGATGGCACCCACGCTGATCAGGTTTTGCAGCGCGTCGCCGTGTCCGACGATCATATTACGGGCAATGGCGGTCAGCAAAACCTCCAGCACGCTGCCGGGGCTGTGCTTGGCAAGCATCTTGACGAACTCGATGCCAATGACAATATCCAGCGCGTGTACGAGAAAATCATGCACCCCTACCCCGTTATCGTCGATAAACAGGCTGGGCAGCAGCTCGATGAGCGGCACGATGCTGATCAGCAGCGCAATCAGCACAATGATGGCAAGCA
>CAKTAS010000158.1:0-1710 GCA_934529095.1 uncultured Gemmiger sp.
GCGTTCCAACGTGCAAAAACGGGCGATTTTCCCCGCTGCCGCGCACAAAACGCTTGCATTTTCCTGCAGGGGCTGTATAATAAACACTATGTTCCGTGTGCGCGGGCAAATGTAGTTTTCTGCGGACACTCCGTGGAGAGAAAAGAGAGGAATTTTGGGTATGGATGCAATTTCCAAGGTATGTAAGGTCGTGGCCGAAAAGTACAATTCGGTCAGCCTGATCCTGCGCATTGCGCTGGGTCTTGTGGTGGGCGCCGTGTTGGCGGTGCTGTTTCCCGGTGCCGCGTGGGTCGAGGAGTTCGGCAACCTGTTTGTGGGTGCGCTGAAGGGCATTGCCCCCGTGCTGGTGTTTGTCATTGTGGCAAGCGCGCTGGCGCAGGGTTCTTCCAAGCTGGACCGCCGTTTCGGCACCGTGGTCTGGCTGTATATGCTGACCACCTTTTTGGCGGCGGCGCTGTCGGTCGTAACCAGTGAGCTGTTCCCCCAGACGATGGCTCTGCCCGAGGCTGCCACCGCCGACGTCGTACCGCAGGGCTTGGGCGAGGTCATGCACACGCTGCTGAGCAACATCGTCGCCAACCCCATCAGCTCCATCATGAGCGGCAACTACATCGGCATTCTGATGTGGGCGTGCCTGTTCGGCTTGGCGATGAAGAATCTTGCCGGCGACACCACCAAGGCATTTTTGGCGGACACCGCCGATGCGGTTTCCTGCATTGTGCGCTGGGTCATCAATCTGGCGCCCTTCGGCATTATGGGTCTGGTGTACACCAACGTGTCGGGCAACGGCTTGTCCATCTTTACCCAGTACGGTCGTTTGCTGCTGCTTTTGGTCGGTACTATGTTGTTTATGGCGCTTGTCATCAACCCGCTGATCATCTTTATTTACCTGCATCGCAACCCCTACCCGCTGGTGCTGCGCTGCCTGCGTGAGAGCGGCCTGACCGCTTTCTTCACCCGCAGCTCCGCCGCCAACATCCCCGTGAATATGTCCCTGTGCGAAAAGCTGGGTCTGGATAAGGACATCTACTCGGTGTCCATCCCCTTGGGCGCGACCATCAATATGGACGGCGCGGCGATCACCATTACCATTATGACGCTGGCTGCCGCCAACACCTTGGGCATGAAGGTGTCCATCCCCGCCGCGATCTTGCTGGCGTTTATGTCCGCCTTGGGCGCGTGCGGCGCGTCCGGCGTGGCGGGCGGCTCGCTGCTGCTGATCCCGATGGCTTGCTCGCTGTTTGGCATTTCCAACGACATTGCCATGCAGGTGGTCGGCGTTGGGTTTATCATCGGCGTGATTCAGGATTCCGTGGAAACGGCGCTGAACTCCGCCGGTGACGTGGAATTTGCCGCCACCGCCGAGTACCACCAGTGGCTGAAAAACGGCAAACCCCTGCCGGAATTTTTGCGCTGAAGCGCGTAAAAGCACAAGCCCCCGCCGTTCGGCGGGGGCTTGTGCTTTGTGCAGAGTGGAGAGTTAAGAGTTAAGAGTTACGAGTTGGTGTGTCCGCGCAAGCGGACACATTTTTTTATTGTATTGCAATGTAGGGCGGGGTGACCCCACCCCGCCGGGGTGTTTGGCGGTTGCCGCAAAATTGCACGGAACGGTCAAGACCGTTCCCTACAAATAACCGGAAGGTAAGTTATAATTGAGGAAAACGCCTGTTTCCGGCAGGTTTGTAGGGGACGCATATATGCGTCCCGTGC
>CAKTAS010000159.1:0-1709 GCA_934529095.1 uncultured Gemmiger sp.
TGACCGTTCCGTGCGGTTTACCCGTCATATCGCAATATCCGGATGGCTGCAACGGGCGGCATATATGCCGCCCCTACGGAGTACCCGTAATGTTGTTATCATCGTAAAACTGCGGGCGGGGCATGCCCCGCCCCTACCGCGCGATAATTTTTTATTGCCCCGTAGGGCGGGGTGACCCCACCCCGCCGTGCCGTTTACCCGTTAGGTTGCATTGCCGGGATGGCTGCGCGGGCGGTCAATGACCGCCCCTACAAACCAAACCATAAATTCCGCATTTTCGCAAACTATCCAACCTGCTATATTTCACTTATCTATTACAACTTGTAAATTTCGGTATATTTCGCGGTCAGATACTCGGTAAAATACTTGGCGTCAAATTCGCCGCCGCACAGGCTTTGCACCAGCCAACGGGGGTCCTTCATGCTGCCCCACTGCCACACGCGCTCCTTCAGGGCGGCTTTCAGCGGCTCCATATCCCCTGCCGCCCACTGGGCGTCAAAATCGTGGGTCTTGCGCAGGTCGGCAATCGCCTGTGCGCCGTAGGCGCTGCCCAAGGCGTAGCTGGGGAAATACCCCAAATCGCCCATCGACCAGTGGATGTCCTGCAGGCAGCCGTGGGCGTCGTCGGGTACGTCCACGCCCAGATATTCCTTATACTTGGCGTTCCACGCGGCGGGCAGGTCTGCCACCGCCAAAGTTCCCTGCATCATCGCCTTTTCCAGCTCGTAGCGCACCATAATGTGCAGCGCGTAGGTCAGCTCGTCCGCCTCGGTGCGGATCAGGCTCGGCGCGGCGCGGTTGACGGCACGCCAAATTTCCTCGGCGCTGACATCCGCCAGCTGCTGCGGGAACAGCTCCTTCAGCGTCGGGTACAGGTACTCGACAAAGGCGCGGCTGCGCCCGACGATATTCTCAAACAGGCGGCTCTGGCTTTCGTGCAGACCCATGGTCGCGCCGCCGGTCACGCTGGTGTAGTCGTAATCGGGGTTGATGTTCAGCTCGTACAGGGCGTGACCGCCCTCGTGCGCGACGCTGTACAGGTTGCTGAACATATCGCGCGGCATATAGTGCGTGGTAATTCTTACGTCCTTACGCCAAAATTCGGTGGTAAAGGGATGTTCGCTCTCTGCCAGCATACTGCGCTTGGGGTCCATGCCCCACAGCTGCATAATTTTTTCGCTGACCTTTTTCTGCGCGTCGATGGGCCATTCCTGGTCGAGAAAATCCGTGCGGATGGGCGCGCCGCGCTTTTGAATTTCCGCCAGCAGCGGAACAATGGTTTCGCGCAGCTGCGCAAAAAAGGCGTCGCACTGGGCAATGGTCAGACCGCGCTCGTACCGGTCCAGAAACACCTCATACGGGTCGCGCTCGGGGTCAAAATAGGCGGCCTGGGCGCGGCGTGCGGCGACGATTTTTTCCAGATACGGCGCAAACACACGGAAATCGTTGGTGCGCTTTGCCTTGGTCCACGCCGGAATGCTTTGCTGGCACAGCTTGGTAAAGGCGGCGTATTCGGCGGCGGGAATTTTGGCAATTTCATCGTACTCACGCTGTAAATTGCGCACCTCTGCCTGCTCCTGCTCGGTTTCGGCATCGGCGGCGGCGGCTTTCAGCAGCGCGGCGGTGCGGTCGTTGACCAGCAGGTCAAAGCTCTGGCGGCTCAAAAATTCCATCGCTTCGGCGCGTCCGTCGTTGCCGTCCTCGGGGGC
>CAKTAS010000160.1:0-1697 GCA_934529095.1 uncultured Gemmiger sp.
CGGGTCAGGCAGATGCACACCAGCAGCACCGTGATAACCACGGCGCAGCGGGTATCCTCGGCGGTGAATTTCAGCTGCTTTAAGCGGGTGCGTCCCTCGCCGCCGTGGTAGCAGCGGCATTCCATTGCCATCGCCAGCTCATCGGCACGGCGGAACGCCGAGATAAACAGCGGGATCAAAATCGGCACCAGCGCCTTGATGCGCTGGCTGAAGGTGCCGGTGTCCAGCATAGCGCCGCGCGCCTTCTGCGCGTTCATAATTTTTTCGGTTTCCTCGATCAGGGTCGGGATAAACCGCAGCGCAATGGTCATCATCATCGCCAGCTCATGCACGGGGAAATGCACCTTGGCAAGCGGGCGCAGCAGGCTTTCGATGGCATCGGTCAGCACAATGGGGCTGGTCGTGTAGGTCAAAAGGCTCGTACCTGCGATCAAAGCGCAGACGCGCACCGACAGCAGAATGGCGTACTTGATGCCCTCGGCATAAATATTGACGAACCAGAAATGCACCAGCGGCTCGCCCTGCCCGGTGACAAAAAACAGGTTCAGCACCGAGGTAAACAGGATGATGGGTACAATGGGTTTCAGGCTTTTTAAAATCATCTTGCCGGGGATCTTTGCCACCCGGTACAGCGCCGCCAGCAGCGCAATGGACAGCGCCAGCCCCAGCGGGTTGGGTGCGACAAACAGCGCCACAATGTAGGCGATGGTCGCCACCAGCTTTAAGCGCGGGTCGCAGCGGTGCAGCACCGAATTGCCGGGAAAATGCTGCCCGATGGTAATATCTTTAAGCATCCTGCGCACCTCCCTGCTTGGCTGCCAGCGCCTTGCGTATGGTTTTTACGGCGTAAGGGATGGTATAGACATCGGTGTGGATGTCCACCCCCATCTGCCGCAGCCGCAGAAAGATCTGGGTGACCTGCGGCACCGAAAGCCCCAGCTCCAGCAATTCCTGCGCGCGGGCAAAGACGTTTTCGACGGTGTCGTACATGGCGATGCCCGCATGGTTCAGCACCAGCACGCGGTTGGCGTACTTGGCGATGTCCTCCATCGAATGGCTGACCAGCAGCACCGTGATGCCGGTTTTTTCGTGGTATTCCTTGATCTGGCTTAGGATGGTGTCGCGCCCTTCGGGGTCCAGCCCGGCGGCGGGTTCGTCCAGCACCAGCACGCGGGGACGCATCGCCATAACGCCGGCAATGGCGACACGGCGCTTTTGCCCGCCCGAAAGCTCAAACGGGCTTTTTTGCAGCAGCTCCTCGCTTAAACCGACAAAGGCAGCAGCCTCCCTGACGCGCTGCTCGATCTCCGCCTCGCTCAGCCCCATATTGCGCGGACCGTAGGCGATATCCTTGGCGCAGGTTTCCTCAAACAGCTGGTATTCGGGATACTGCATGACCAGCCCCACCATAAAGCGGAAGCTGCGCAGGTCGGCGCCCTGCTGCCACATATCCTTGCCGTCCACCAGCACCTTGCCGGAGGTGGGGCGGTTGATGCCGTTAAAGTGGCTGATGAGCGTGGATTTGCCGCTGCCGGTGGAGCCGATAATGCCCACAAAATCGCCCTCCTCCACGCTGAAAGAGATGTTATCCAGCGCAGTGACGGCGTCCGGCATACCGGGGTTATAGACGTAAGTCAGGTTTTGAACTTCAATGATGTGTGACACTGTGTTTTGTCCTTTCCCGCAAAATACAACCC
>CAKTAS010000161.1:0-1695 GCA_934529095.1 uncultured Gemmiger sp.
CTTACGCGCCCGCGCGGGGTGCCAGCAGCACCGCCGCCAGATAAAAGCCGTACAGCACCAGACAAACCGCGCCCTGCCAGCGGTACAGCCGCTTGCGCAGCAGCGGCGGCAGCAGCAGAACCAGCGCCATAACGGCGCACAGCGGGATATCATAGCTGCGGTACTGGTCGGCAATGGGCAGGCGCTCGCGATACATCAGCCCCGAAACCGGCAGCGCCAGCGTAAGGTTCAGGATCGCGCTGTTCAAAAGCTGCGTGGGCAGCGTATCCGCCGGGAAAAATCGACATTTCAGCGCGAATTTTTTCCAGACAGAGCCAAGCGGGTGATCCAGCACATCCGCCAGCAGCGGCAAACAGAAGCCGAAGCTGACCAGCGTGGACGCCCACAGCGCTTGGATCGTGCCGGTCATATTGGCAAAGGTGATGGCACTGTACACCAGCGCCTGCGCCCCGATGCCCAGCAGCACCATACCCAGCACCGCGCCCGACAGGTTTTTCAGGCTGTTGAACATCCCCATCGCCGGAAAGGACATCGTGCCGGCGGTGTAGCCCTCGGCGGGGGTGTCCGCCGCGCCGTCGGTGGAGATCGGCTCCTGCTCCTCGCTGCGGGCGGCGTTATACTGGTAGACGATGCTTTGCAGCACAAAAAAGACAAACAGCGCCATCAGGATGCCGGTGCCGGTGTAGCTCAGCTTGCCGCCGCGCACAAACAGCGTAACGGCGGCGCACGCCGCCAAGAGCAGCGCGCATTTGCGGGTAAACTCGCCCCGATGCACCACGGCGGGCTGCGGGCGCAGCAGGCAGACCGCCAGCGCCAGACCCAGATTGGTCACCGCACCTGCCAGCGCCGCACCCACGGCGATGGAGGTAAGCGAAAGCCCCGCCGCCTGAAACGCCAGCGTAATCTGGGGCAGCGCAAGGCAGAAGGGCACCACAGTACCCCCCACGACCCACAGCGGCAGCCCCAGCAGCGCACAGCACCAGGTGGTGCAGCGCCCCGCCAACCGGCTGCCCACCGCCGTACACACCAAGCCGAGGGCATAAACACACAATGCCAGCAGAATTACAAACATAGCGATTCCTTAAATCCAAAAAAGCGGTGCCGTCCGGCACCGCTTTTGCGCTTTTAATAGGCAATACCCCAGACGACCATCTTCTGCGCAGGTTTGCCGCAAATGGGGCAAACGTCGCTGATGTGTTCCTGGGCAAAAGGCATACAGCGGCTGGAGAGTCCGTACTCGGACTTCATGGCTTCCTCGCACGCCAGCTCACCGCACCACATGGTCTTGATGAACCCGGTGGAGGCAGCTGCCTTTTCTTTGATCTCTTCCTTGGTGGCAGCGCTGGTGGTGCGAGCCTCGCGGTTTTTCAGGGCGCGGTCGTACAGATCCTTCGCCAGCTCCTGCATGGCGGTGGGGATGGCGGTGGCCAGCTCCTCAAATTTGACGAACTGCTTTTCGCGGGTATCGCGGCGAACCAGCACGCACTGACCGTTCTCGATATCGCGGGGACCGACCTCCAAGCGGACCGGCACACCCTTCATCTCCCACTGGGCGAACTTCCAGCCGGGCTGCTTGTCGCTGTCGTCCAGCTTAACGCGGGCATACTTGCCGATCTCGTCCGCCAGCTCGCGGCACTTTTCGATAACGCCGGGCTTGTGGGCAGCCACCGGCACGATGACCACCTGCACGGGGGC
>CAKTAS010000162.1:0-1693 GCA_934529095.1 uncultured Gemmiger sp.
AAACCGCACGGAACGGTCAAGACCGTTCCCTACAAACCGACCGGAAAAGCCATACGCAAAAAACACATTGCCGTGTAGGGGCGGTCATTGACCGCCCGTGCAATCATCCCGGCAAATCAACCTAACGGGTAAACCCTGCGGGCGAGCAATGCTCGCCCCTACAACCAAACGGGCAGATGCCATAAAATTTTATGCCGCCCCGAATAAAATTGTGCCCGCGCGGCGGGCACACCAAATCTGAACTCTAAACTCTCCACTCTTAACTCTAAAAAAAGCGCCCTCCTACGAGGACGCTTTTTGCATTTCTATATCACAGCTTTTCCAAAGCCGCCTTCACGCGGTTCAGGGTTTCCGGCTTGCCCAGCATCGCGGCAAGGTCGGTGCCGCCGCCGGGGGTGCGTGCCTTGCCGGACAGGGCAATGCCCAGCGGGAACAACAGCCAGCCGTTCTTTTTGCCCATCTGCTCCGCCAAAACCTTGCACGCCTCAAAAATGGCGTCGCGGTTCCAGTCGGTCTGGGCTTCCAGCATCGGCAGCAGGGCGCTCAGCGCTTCCTTGGCGGATTCGGGGTCGGTTTTCTGCTTTTTGTTGCGGTACATTTCGGCGTCAATGGGCAGCACCGCGTCAAAGAAATCCAACTGCGGGGGGATATCCTCCAGCACCTCGCAGCGGGGCTGCAAATTGGCGCACAGCAGGTCGCGGTCAATGTCGCGGTGTACGGCGCTGTCAATAAACGGGTCAGCCAAACGGCGGAACTCCTCGGCGGGCAGGGCGCGGATGTACGCGGCGTTGATGGCGCGCAGCTTCAGCGGGTCAAAAATCGCCGGGGATTTGGAAATACGCGCGGGGTCCCAGATTTTGATCATCTCATCCAGCGAGAAAATCTCCTGCTCGCCCTCGGGCGCCCAGCCCAGCAGCAGCAGATAGTTCAGCACGGCGGCGGGCAGGTAGCCCTTGGCAACCAGGTCCTGATAGCTGGCGTCGCCGTTGCGCTTGCTCAGCTTGTTCTGCGCGTCCTTCATAACGGGCGGGCAGTGGACGTAGATGGGCTTTTCCCAACCGAACGCCTCATACAGCAGGTTGTACTTGGGCGTGCTGGAAAGATACTCGCTGCCGCGGATAACGTGGGTGATGCCCATCAGGTGGTCGTCCACGACGTTGGCAAAGTTGTAGGTGGGCATACCGTCGGTCTTGATCAGGATCTGGTCGTCCAGCTCCTTGACATCGACCTCAATGTGACCGTACACCACGTCGTCAAAGCCCGCCACGCCGGATTCGGGGATCTTCTGGCGGATGACATACGGCTCCCCGGCAGCCAGCTTGGCGGCGACTTCCTCGGCGCTCAGGCTGCGGCAATGCCCGTCATAGTGGGTCATTTCGCCGGCGGCGCGCTGCGCCTCGTGCATTTCGTTCAGGCGCTCCTCGGTGCAGAAGCAGTAGTACGCCTTGCCCGCCGCGACCAGCTGCTCGGCATACTGCTTGAACATCCCCATACGCTCGCTCTGCACATAGGGACCGACGGGACCGCCGATGTCGGGACCCTCGTCCCAGGTCAGACCGGTGGCCTTCAGCGTGTTGTAGATGATGTCGGTAGCGCCCTCGACCAAGCGGCCCTGGTCGGTGTCCTCAATGCGCAGGATAAAGGTGCCGCCGTTGTGGCGCGCCTGCAAATAGGTATACAAAGCCGTGCGCAG
>CAKTAS010000163.1:0-1564 GCA_934529095.1 uncultured Gemmiger sp.
CGCAAAGGAGGTCGCCGCCCTTGGCACAGACCCTGTATGGATTGATTGGGGCAAAGCTGGGACACAGCTACTCCAAAATCATTCACGAAAAAATCGCCGACTACACCTATACCCTGCTGCCCCTGCCCACCGAGGCGGAGGCGCGCGCCTTTTTTGCAAAGCGCGAATTTGCGGCAGTCAATGTGACCATTCCCTATAAGCAATTGGCACTGCCCTGCTGCGATGAGGTTGACCCCCGCGCTAAGGCGATCGGGGCGGTCAACACCGTGGTCAACCGCGGGGGCAGGCTGTACGGCTACAATACCGACTACGCGGGCTTTGCGTATCTCGCCAAGGCGCACGGCGTGGATTTTGCGGGCAAGACCGTGCTGGTGCTGGGCACCGGCGGCACCCACGCCACGGTAAGCGCTGTCTGCCGGGACGGCGGCGCCAAAGAAATTTTGACCGCCAGCCGCACAGGCAGGGACGGCGCTTTGACCTATGCGCAGGCCGCGGCGCGCAGCGATGTGCAGATCGTCATCAACACGACGCCCTGCGGTATGTACCCGCAAACGGGGCAATGCCTGCTGGATGTGGCGGCGCTGCCCCAGCTGGAAGCGGTTCTGGACGTTGTGTACAACCCCTTTGCCACCGAGCTGGTGCTGCGCGCCAAGGATCGGGGGGTGACGGCTGTCGGCGGCTTTGAAATGCTGGTAGCGCAGGCGGTGTATGCCGCCGAGCATTTTACCGGCAAGCCGCTGGACAGCGAAACACTGATACCGCAAATCAGCCGCGAGCTGCAAAAAGAATTGCAGAACGTTGTTTTGATCGGGATGCCCGGCTGCGGAAAATCCACCGTGGGTGCTGCCCTTGCCAAAAAGCTGGGCAAAACCTTTGTGGACGCTGACGCGGAGATCGAGCGCTGCACCGGCAAGGCGATTCCCGATATCTTCGCCCAAGAGGGCGAGGCGGCGTTCCGCCGGTATGAGGCGGACGTCATTGCCGATTTAACGCGGCAGAACCGACAGGTCATTGCCTGCGGCGGCGGCGTTGTCAAAACGCCCGAAAACCGGCACGCGCTGCGGCAAAACGGTCCCGTGTTGTGGGTGCAGCGCCCGCTGGACAAGCTGGCAACCGCCGGCAGACCGCTTTCCAAGGGCGGTGCCGCCCTGCGTGAGATGGAGCAGGAGCGCCTGCCGCTGTACCGCGCCGCATCCACCGCCGCCCTTTGCAACGACGGCGCCTTGGCGGACACCGTGGCGGCGGCGCTGCACCTGCTGAAATAACCCTTCGTTTTGTTAGGAGAACACCCGTGAAAGCAAATCTTTTTTCCAGCCGCATCAGCGGCACGGCGGAGGTGCCGCCCAGCAAAAGTGCGGCACACCGTGCAGTTTTGTGCGCCGCCTTGGCGGACGGCACCAGCCGTATTGAAAATATAGAGTACAGCCAGGATATCCGCGCGACCCTTGGCGCGGTGGCGCAGCTGGGTGCTAAGGTCACCGAGGAAACCCACGCCGTCAGCATTCAGGGGCGCGGCGCGGGCAGCGGCTTTGTGACCGTGACACGCCCGGTTTTTTGCAACGAG
>CAKTAS010000164.1:0-1559 GCA_934529095.1 uncultured Gemmiger sp.
GTGCAGGTTTCGACCAGCGTTTTTTCGGCGCCCTGCGGGTAGCGCATGGGCAGCGGCTTGACGGTGACGCCGGGCATCTTGCGCACCAGCGAGCAAAGCAGGTCGATGCATTCGGGCTTGTTGCGCTCAATGCCGATGATGCAGTGCGGGATCTCGCAATACTTCATCACGGCGCTGATGCCCGAGATGATGGTGTCGCTGCATTCCAGCATTTCGCGGCAGTCGGTGGTCAGGTACGGCTCACACTCGGCAGCGTTGATCAGCAGCGTGTCGATGGTGTTGGCGGCGAGCTTGACGTGGGTCGGGAAGCCGGCACCGCCTACGCCGACCAGACCGCAGTTCTGCACGGCGGCCATCAGGCTGGCTTTGTCGGTGACGGTGGGCGGCACACAGGCGGGGTCTACCGTCTGGGCGCCGTCCGTCTTGATGGTGACGGCGGTGGTCATGGCTCCGTTGACCATACGCAGCGGGGCGATGCCCTCCACCGTGCCGGACACGCTGGAGTAGATGTTGGCGCTGACGAACCCGCCTGCCTTGCCGATGATGGTACCCACCTGCACGGTGTCACCCTTTTGGACGGTCGGCTCAGCCGGTGCGCCGATGTGCATAGACATAGGGATCACAACGCGGTCGGGAACGGGCATCTGCACCGTAGCCAGCCCGGCTGTGCCTTTGTCGTGCGGGACGGCAGCACCCTTGGCGGAGCGCTTTAGGGATTTAAACAAGCTGATTTCCCCCTGTTCTGATGCGGCTGCGCACCGATTTTGCGGTGCGGTGCAGCCACGTTGAAATGGCGTCCGGCTGCGGCGATGCCAGCGAAAAAGGCAAGCCTTGCTCCAACCGGACAAATATACAGTATCATTTTAACATTTTTGGGCTTCAAGTCAAGGCAATTTTGTGAAGAACGTCCGAAAACGGCGGAATGCGCAATTTATGCAGAGTTTTGCGCAAATGTTGCAAAGTATGTAACTTACTTGCAACTGAGAGTTTCTTGTGGTATAGTATAAATAGAAAAAATCAAGTGCAAACCGGGAGGGCAGCGATATGAAACATCTTGGCAGAATTTTGGCAGTTTTGGTTGTGGCGGGCGGTATTTTCGCTTTGGTCGCCGCCCTGTGCCGCCGCACAAACCGGCAGGACAACGGATATGTCACGCTGTACGACAGCGGCGTGGAATTTTGAGCGTATAGTAAAATAAGGAAAACAGCCCCGCTTCCCTTGGGAAGCGGGGCTGTCAGTTTGTCAAGGCGCCGAAGTGTGGGCAAACCCGTTGGTTTCTCGTAACTGTTGGGTCGCGGGCGGGGCATGCCCCGCCCCTACCGCGCAAGGTTTTTTATTACCCTGTAGGGCGGGGTGACCTCACCCCGCCGTGCCGTTCTGCAAAAGCGGAACGGCTGCCCTTACAGCTCGATTTCCTGCAGACGCAGCAGCGCCAGAATGTAAATTTTCAGCGCTTCGATGAGCTTATCGAAGTTGGCGCCTTCGTTGGCACCGTGCATCGGACCGGCAAACTCCGGCAGGGGCAGGTCGGTATGCTCGGGACCGAAGCTGACCGCATA
>CAKTAS010000165.1:0-1529 GCA_934529095.1 uncultured Gemmiger sp.
GCTTGCTGCATCATCCACTCGGTGGCGTCGGCGCAGACAAACTCGGCGTTTGCAATGCGGTTGCGGCGGGCGTTGGCGGCGGCATCCCGGGCGGCGGCGGGGTTGCGCTCCACACCGATCACACGCCCGGCGTTGGCGGCGGCGCACAGCCCGATGGTGCCGATGCCGCAGTAGGCATCAAGGACGGTTTCCTTGCCGGTCAGTGCTGCCAGCTCCAGCGCGGTGCGGTACAGCACTTCGGTCTGGACGGGGTTGACCTGGTAAAAGCTGCGGGAGGAAATCGCAAATTGCAGCCCGCACAGCGTGTCCGTAACAAAATCGCGTCCGAACAACGTTTTTTCGCGGTTGCCCAGCACGGCGCTGGTCTGCGTGGGGTTGATATTCTGCACAATGCCCACGACCCAAGGCGCTGCCTTGCGCAGGGCGGTGCAGAAATTGCGGCTGCCCGGCAGCTCGGGGCGGGCGGTCACAAGGGTCACCAGCACCTTGCCCTCGCGCGAGGTGCGCAGCACGGCGTGGCGCACCAGCCCGGTGCCGCGATCCTCATCGTAGGCGACCCAGCGGCAGGCGCGGGCTGCGTCCAATACGGCGGACAGGGTGCGGTTCAGCACCTCGCTCTGCAAAAGGCACTGGCAGCCCGGCAGCACGCGGTGGCTGCCCTCGGCATACAAGCCAAGCACCAATTTTCCGCGCTGCATCGCGAAGGTGGCAATCGCCTTGTTGCGGTAATGCCACGGCTCCTGCATGGCGCGCAGCGGCTCCACCGGGGCGTAATGTCCCAGCAGCGTGCTGACACGCGCCTGTTTTTTGGCGACCTGTTCGGGGTAGGGCAGGGTCAGCAGGGGGCAGCCGCCGCACTTTTTTTCGTAGTTTTCGCAGGTGTTGGGCATATGCGATTCTCCTTGTCATAGAAATGGAATGTGTGCTATAATCAGGTTACAAACGGAGGTGTTTGCCATGAATGTTTTGCTGATCAACGGCAGCCCGCACAAGCAGGGCTGCACCTATACCGCGCTCAGCGAAGTTGCCGCCGCGCTGAACGAATGTGGCGTAGAAACGACGATTTTTCACATCGGCGCCGCCCCGGTGGGCGGCTGTGTGGGCTGCGGCGGCTGCGCCAAGGCGGGGCAGTGCGTGTTCGGCGGACCGGTGGCGGAGGTTTTGCCGCTGGCAGAGCGCGCCGATGCCGTGGTGTTCGGCGCACCGGTGCATTACGCCACGGCGGCGGGCAGTATGCTGGGTTTTATGCACCGGCTGGCGTACAGCGGCGGGCGGTATCTGCGCCACAAGCCGGCGGCGGTGGTGACCAGTGCGCGCCGCGCAGGCACGACCGATGCGCTGAACGCCATGGAAAAGGTACCCCAGTTCTTAGAAATGCCGCTGGTCAGCTCCACCTACTGGCCGATGGTCCACGGCTCTGACGCCGGGCAGGTCCTTTTGGACGAGGAAGGCTGCCAGACCATGCGCAATCTGGGGCGCAATATGGCGTGGCTGCTGCGCTGCATTGAGGCAGGCAAAGCCGCGGGCAT
>CAKTAS010000166.1:0-1511 GCA_934529095.1 uncultured Gemmiger sp.
GAACTCAACGACCTGAAGGACCTGGCCGTCCTGCTCGAAGGTGACGCCGTTACGGAATTCGCCTGCAGAAATCATATTAAAATTCCTCCAATAATAGATTAAACATACCTGTATTTATTTTACAGGATATCGGCTCTTTTTGCAAGCCCCCTGCGGGACTTTTTGCGGTGTTTTTTCAATTTTTTTGCGGTTTTTACAGCGCGGCAAAGGCGGCAGCCAGCTTTTGGGCGTCCTCCGCCTGCGTGCCGGCAGACTCGCAGATGATGGTCGGTGCCAATTTGCGCTGCTTCAGCAGCTGCAAAAGCGGGGCGTGGGGCGGACCGTAGGCGGTGTCGGCAAAGGTCAGGTGGCATTTTTCGCCGCCCGCGGTGTAGGCAATGCGGGAAAAATGCGCGTGAAAATGCACGGCGCGGTCATCGCCCAAGGCGTCGCCCAGCTTGTCCAGCAGCGCCGCGTAGGAGGCAGTGTCGGTCAGTTCGGTGCCGCCGCTGCGGGCGTAGATATGCCCAAAGTCGATGCAGGGCGTGATGCGCGCGTCCACCGCGCAGAGCGCCAGCACCTCGTCCACGGTGCCAAGCTGGTTGATTTTGCCCATCGTTTCGGGGCAAAGGATGCAGTCGCCGTAGCCTGCTTCGTCACAGGCGGCAACGGCGCGGCGCATCGTGTCCAGCGCCTTTTCCAGCGCGGCTTCGCGGCTTTGCTTGCCGCAGCTGCCGGGGTGGAACACCACCCGCCGCCCGCCCAGCGCCTTGACAAGAGCGCAGCTTTGCAGCAGATAATCGACGCTGTGCAGACGTTTTTCATCGTCCAACCCCGACATACTGATGTAGTACGGCGCGTGGACAGACAGGGCAATGCCCTGCGCGGCGGCAGCCTTGCCCAGCGCCTGCGCCTTGTCGTGCGCCAAGCGCACGCCGCGCCCGCACTGGTACTCGAAGGCGGTCAGCCCGAAGGACGCCGTGTAGGCGGCGATTTTTTGCGGGTCAAACCCCTTAGCGGCGTAGGAATCGGACAGCCCGGCGGTGCCGAATTTGGGGGTGTCATTCATGGATTTTGCCCCCGTTTCGGTAGAATCTGTTCAGCCAGTACGGCTCGAATTTGCGCTTCAAGCGCACCACGCGGTTTTTGTCGTGCGGGGTACGGGGCAGCAGAAACAGGCAGGGGATGCCGTACAGCCCCGCGGCAAGGCGGTCGGTGAAAATTTGGTCGCCGACCATCGCCATTTGGGATTTGGCAACGCCCAGACGGCGGCGCGCCACCCGCAGCCCCGGCGAAAACGGCTTGCACGCCAGCGGCACATACGCCAGCCCGACGCGCTGCGCAAACGGGCGCACCCGCTTGTCGGTGTTGTTGGACACGATGGTCAGGCTGACGCCGGCGGCGCGCATGGTGTCCAGCCATTCGCGCACCGAGTCGTCCAGCACCTGGCTGCCGTCGGCGGTCAGGGTGTTGTCCACGTCGAGGACCAGCGCGGTGATGCCGTGCTGCGCCAGAAATTCCGGCGTGATGGA